>JAYVMM010000168.1:0-12740 GCA_043758975.1 Planctomycetota bacterium
CTGAGCGTGTCGGGGACGCAGGAGCAGGCGGTGTTCAACGGCATCGATTGGGCCAAGCTGACGCCGACGCTCGGCGCGGTGGCGGGCTACGGCGGGCGCTTCCAGGAGCTGCAGCGGTTGTGCTACCGCGAGCCGGGGCTGCGCGCCACGCCGTGGGTCGCCTACGGGCGCAGCGGCTCGGCGGTCGATTACCAGCTGTGGTCGAATCTGCTTGCCGGTGGCGACGGCACCGCGCTATTCTGGTGGTACAGCCTGCGCGATCCCGATCTGACCTTCTGCCACTCCGGGCGCGACTACCAGCGCGTCATCAGTGAGCTGCGCGCGGGCATCGGCAGGCAGATCATGCACGCCGAGCGGGCCTTCTCCCCGGTGGCGGTGCTGTGGAGCGCCGACAGCCAGCGCGCGAGCTGGACGCGTGGGCGTTTCGAGGACTTCAAGAAGGCCGAGAACGAGGTGATGCAGGCGCTCTACGCCGCCGGCTGCGACCCCATGATGATGTCCGAGGCGCAGCTCGCCGCCGGCGAGCTGGCCAAGCGCAAGGTGCGCGTGCTGGTGCTGCCCATGACCCTCTCGCTCGGACGCGGCGGTCGACCCGGCGGCCTCGCCGCCCTGCCGGCGCTGCAGGCGCTGCTCGACGACGGCGGCATGGTGCTGGCGACCGAGGTGCCCGAACTCGACGAGTTCCTGCGCCCCGCGCCGCTGCCCGCCGCGCTCAGTGGACGCCTGACGCGCTTTGCCGAAGCCAAGGGCGCGCTCCCAGCCATGCTGGAGAAGGCCGGGGCCAAGCCCCGGGTCACTCTGGCCCCCAGCGCCGGCGTCACCGCCGTGCTGCACGACCTCGCGGGCGGCGGCGGCGGGCGCCTGCTCACCGTGCTGCGCGAGCCGGTGGGGTCCCATGAGGTGGTCGGCGCCGACGGCGTGCCCTATGTCCAGCGAGATGACAGCGCCGGTCCCGAGACCGAGCAGCTCGCCATCGACCTCGGCGCGCTCTCCGCCTTGACCTGCATCGATTGCCGCAGCGGCGCCGTGCTGGCGCAGAACGGTGGCAAGGTCACCATCGCGCTGCGCGCCGGCGACGGCCATCCGCTTGCGCTGCTGCCCTACCGCGTCGATGGTTTCGAGGCCAGCGCCACACTCAATCAGGGTGAGCTCGCGGTGACCTGGACCATCCATGCCTCGGCGGCGGCGCTTTGTCCGCATGTCGTCCACCTCGAAGTCCTCGATGCCGTCGGTCGACCGCTGCGCTGCCTCGAGCGCAACCTCGTCACCGCCGGCGACGGGCATGGCGCGGTGAGCCTGCCGATCGCCAGCGAGGATGGCGCCGCCTTCACCGTGCGCCTGCGCGACGTGCTCACCGGACGCAGCGCGAAGGTGGCCGAGGTCCGCTGAGGGGCGCCCCGCGGCGGCATTGCCCTCGCTCAGCGCGGTACATGCTCAACGCATGGCTGGCGTGCTGTTCGTCGATCTGTGGCCGGAGGACGACGGTGAGGAACGCTGGAAGCAGCGCTTCGAAGCCATCCCCGCCACCGCGCACCGGCTCGGCATCGCCATCTCGGTGGTGCACCACCGCCGCCTCGAGCCAGCGCGTTGCGCCGCGGATCCGCCGGCGGGGATCATGCTTTCGGGCAGCCGCTCGAACCTGCTCGCGGATCCCGCCAATGATCCCCAGGATGGCATCGCCATCGAGGCCTTCGCCGCGGTCGGCGCGCTGCTCGCGTGCCTGCCCGCGGTGCCGGTGCTCGGGATCTGCTTCGGCCTGCAATACCTCACGGTGGCTTCTGGCGGCACGCTCAGCGAACTGCCCGCGCTGCGCAGCGTCCCGGCCTGGCCGATTTCCGTGGACGGGGACGATGCCCTCTTCGCTGGCCTGCCGGCGCCGCGCATGGTGGAGAATCATCGCTGGCGGGTCGAGCTCCCGGCGCCCGGCTACCAGGTGGTGGCGCGCTCAGCCGACGGCATCGAGGCGCTACGCCACCGCGAGCTGCCGCGCGTCGGCGTGCAGTTCCACCCTGAATACTTCGCGCACCCGGGCGCCACCCGCGATGGCGAGCGCCTGCTCTGCAATTGGCTGGGCGGCATCGCCTCCGGCGCCTGAGGGATGGCGGCGGGCCGTGGCCTCACGGGCCGCGCAGGTCGTAGCACAGCAGGCGGGGCGGGCTGCCGTCGTTACCGGGGCGGTTCTGGCAGACGTAGAGCAGCCCGCGGCTGATCACCGGCGGGGTCCAGGTCTCGGGCGCGGGGAACAGCCAGCAGCGGGCGAGCTCCTTGTAGCCCTTGGGCGTCAGCTCGAGCCAGAGCAGGTGGCCCATCTCGCCGAGGCACAGGCAGCTGCCGTCGACGTCGATCAGCTCGCCGCGGAAGATCGACAGGGTGGCGTTGCGCAGTTTGCCGCCCACGGTCATAGTGTCCTGCCATTCCGGGCGTTCGCTCCATGCCACCTTGCCAGTGGCGATCTCGATGCAGGCGAACTCCACGTCGGGCTCGTTGCGCCCGTGGAAGCCGTAGAGGTAGCCGCCGCGGCGCAGCGGGGTGGAGAAGTGGCAGCCGAAGTCGGGGGTGGTCCAGGCCGACTTGGCGGTGAAGTCGGCGGCGATGTCGAGCAGCGCGCCGCCGGTCTGGTAGCTGGCGGTGATGAAGACCTGGTCGCCGATCACCACCGGACTGGCGGCGTTCACCGATTCGTAGGAGTGCGAGCGCCAGGGGAAGCGGAAGTCGAGCGCGCCGCTTACGGGATCGAGGCAGAGCAGGCCGCCCGTAGGTGGGCGGCTCTCGCCGCCGGCGAAGACCATCACCCGCGGCTTGCCATGGATCATCGCTGGCACCGGCGAGGCGTAGCTCGGGCCCCACTGGTCGTCGCAGGTCCATACGGTCTTGCCGCTGGAGCGCTCGACCCCCACCACGCCAGGTCCGCCGGGGGCGCCGATGTTGATGATCAGCAGTTCACCCGCGAGCAGCGGAGAACTGCCGACGCCGAAGAAATTCTGCGCCACCTTGTAGTCGCCAGCGAGGTCGCGCTCCCATATGGTGGCGCCGTCGGCGAGCGCGAGGCAGCGCAGCACACCCTGCACGCTGAAGATGTAGATGCGCTCGCCATCGATGATCGGGGTTGCGCGCGGGCCGTTGTTGTAGCCATAGCGGTCGGTGTAGCTCGAAGGGAAGCGTTTGCTCCACCGCCGCGTCCCGCTCTCCGCCTGTAGGCACTCGACGATCTCGGCGTCCTGGTCGCGATGGAGGTAGACCAGGTGGTCCTTGGCCACTGCAGGCGAGCAGTAGCCGGTGCCGCGGGTCATGCTCCACAGCAGGCGGGGGCCCTCCTTGAGCAGCGTCTTCACCAGTTTGGTCTCGTCGCATACCCCGTTGTGGTGTGGCCCGAGGAAGCAAGGCCAGTCGCCGGTGACCGCGTCCTTGTCGAGCGGATGCGCCTGGGCGGCGACGGTGATCACGCCGAGCGCGGCATCGGCGGCGAGCGCCCGTGCACCGCCCGGTACGGCAACCAGGAGCTGGAGCAGGAGCAGAAGGAGGATCGGGCGGTTCGCGGTGGCCATGCGCATCTCCCGCGCCCAGCATGGCCGGCGCGCGCGCCAGGAAACAGGCAGGATGCCGGGCGTGCCGGTGGCCGGCGCCGGCCCGGTCGGTTGGTTCATGGGCTCACGGCGGAGGCGCGCTTGCGCTCGGCGGCCACCCGGGAGGAGAGCGCGCGCTGCGCATCCTGGCACCAATACAATGCGGCGCCGAGACCGCAGCCGATACCAAGGCCGTAGCAGGCGCCCCACGCCAGCATCGCCCATGCGGTCGGGTTCGCCTTCTCCAGCGCGATGGCGGTCGGCGCGGGTGGGCTGAGCCCAGCGATCAACGCCTCGGCGTAGCCGCCACCGTAATAGCCGATGAGGTTGCCGGCAAGCAGGGCAGCGACCACCCGCACCAGCGCACCGCGGGCGGCGAAGGCCCAGCACAGCATCCAGCCCATCGCCAGGCACCCGGAGGAGAGCCCGACGATGCTGCCGAGATTGCCGTGCAGCTTCATCCAAGCGGCGATCCACAGCGCGGCATAGACGGCGTAGGTGATGGCGAAGAGCAGGGAGAAGCGCAGCAGCGCGCCGGGGCCAATGACCAGGAGGTGAAGCACCGGTCCGCTCAGGGCGATGAAGACGCCTGCGCAGGCGGCGTACATTCCCGCCTCGCCGACGGCATGATGGAGCCAATCGCCGGCCAGCGCCCAGGGCGCGAAGCCGGCAATGGCAACGCACGCGAAGCCGCCGCCGCCGTGCAGCAGCGAGCCCGCCAAGGACGGCGGTGCGGCAAGCACCGGCGCGTCGCGCAGGCGCTCGGCGAGGTGTTCGGGGTCGAGGTGGAGCAGGCGCAGCATCGACGCCCCCGGCAGAGACTTCAGTGGCGATCCGCGCGCTCGCGCAGTCGTGGCGGTGGCTCACCCAGCAGCAGCGTGGTCGACTGCCGGCCCTTGGGAAGACGCGGGCGGATGCAAGGATCGGGGTGGCCGGTCGGGGGTCAACGCCGCCGACGGTTGGCAGGTAGCATCCTCGTCCCCTGGTCGATATTGACCGCTCGCGCGCCGTCTGTGCTCCGTCATCGGAGCGGTCGCGCGCTCACCAGCCCACCATCAGCCCCGGAGGCATCATGCCTGGTCTGACATCCCTGCGCGCTGCCGCCGTGATCGGCAGCATCCTCTTCCTCACCGCCTGTGACGAGGAGCGCGCCCCCGAGGGGCAGGCGCCCGCGGCCAAGCCTGCAGCAGCCAGCGCAGTGCCCGCCGCCCCCGCGCCCAAGCCGGTGGCCAAGGCGGACCCGACCGCCGGCATGGTGGTGGTCAAATCCATCGAGCTGCGCGAATGGGTGAGCGAGGCTGCGGCCTACACCAATTCGGTCAGCTTGCAGCAGGGCAGCGAGGGTCAGGAAAAGCCGCTCATCATCGCCTTCAGCGCCGGCGACAAGGACAAGGCCGCAGTGAAGAAGTCAGTGGGCACCTTGGCGGTGCCAGCCGGCGGCGTGCTGGTGCTCCAGGTCACCAACTCAAACGCATTCGCGGTTCCGTTCGCCATCGCGCTCAAGACCGGCAAGGGCTGGACCTACCACGAGAGCGAGCGGTTGATCCTGGCCGCAGGCGGCAAGGGTGCCCAGCAGCTGGTCATCGACCTCGGCGGCCAAAACTTCAAGAGCGAGGCGACGCAGTGGAAGAATAGCGGCGCGATCAGCGGACTCGACCAGGTGAAGGAGCTGCAGCTGTGCATCTACAGCGCCAAGCAGGCGGGCGACATCGTCGTCAACGCCATCGAAATTCGCGCTAAGCCGTAGGACGTACGTGGTCCATGTCCCGCGCCGCGTACACGGCGCGGGCGGGCGCCCGCGTCCACCCGTACACCAGTAGCACCAGCACCCACCCCGACCGCAGAGGCGCCAGCCATGTCGAGTTCCGTCATCCGCGCCTGCCAGGCCGCCATGCTGCTGTCCCTCGCCCTTGTCGGCGACGCTGCCGATGACTACGTGCTAGGTCCCGATTCGCAGGAGCAGGCGGGGGTGGCCAAGGGCACGGTCAGGGAATTCGCCTGGAAGGAGAGCAAGGTCTATCCCGGCACCGAGCGCAGCTGCTGGATCTACCTGCCAGCCGGCTTCGACCAGGCGGTCGAGTACCCGCTGGTGGTGTTCCAGGACGGCGGCGGCGCGGTGAATGCGAAGGGCGGATTCCGCGCCCCGGTGGTGCTCGACAACCTCATCGCCAAGAAGGAAATCCCGGCGATGGTCGCCCTGTTCATCAATCCCGGCACGGTGCCCAAGGTCACCGCCAAGGGCACTGGGCGCAGCACGCGCAGCTACGAATACGACACCCCCGACGACACCTACGCGCGCTTCCTCATCGACGAGATGCTGCCCGAGTTGGCCAAGAGCGCGAAAATCAGCGCCAAGCCCGAGGACCGCGCCGTGGTCGGCATCTCCAGCGGCGGCATTTGCGCATTCTCTGTTGCCTGGTTCCGTCCCGACGCCTTCCGCAAAGTGATCTCGGGCATCGGCAGCTTCACCAACATCCAGGGCGGCTTCTGGTTTCCCTCGGCGATCCGCAAGACCGAGCATAAGCCGCTGCGCATCTTCATGCAGGACGGCGACAACGACCTCGACAATGTGCACGGCAGCTGGCCGCTGGCCAACCGCGAGATGGCGGCGGCGCTGCATTTCGCCGGCTACGACTTCAAGGCGGTGTTCGGCGACGGCGGCCACAGCGGCAAGCAGCTGGGTTCACTGCTGCCCGACGCCCTGCGCTGGCTGTGGCGCGCGGAGGAGGCGCATCCCGCGCCGGTCGGCGAAGTGCCCAACGACCTCTCGCTGGCCGGCCTGCTCATCGACGGCCAGGGCTGGCAGCAGGTGGTCGACGGCAAGAAGGCGGTGGACGCGGCCTGCACCGACGCCGAGGGCAATCTCTACTTCAGCGACCTCGGCGGCGGGAGCGGGCTGTGGCGGATCGCGCCTGACGGCACCGCCAGCCCCTTCAAAGCGGACGTCACTGGCATCAGCGGCATGAAATTCGGCCCCGATGGCCGCCTCTACGCCTGCCACAACCGCGAAAAGCGGGTGATCGCCATCGACAAGGCGGGCGTGGTCGAGGTGCTCGCCACCGACGTCGGCTGCAATGACCTGGTGGTCGACCACCATGGCCGGGTCTATGTCACCGATACCGGGCGCCACCAGGTGCTGCTCATCGAAGGCCCAGGCAAGAGCCGGGTCGCCGACAGCGGCATCATCGCTCCCAACGGGCTCGCCTTTTCCCCTGACCAGGAGACTCTGGCGGTGTCGGACTCGGCCGGCAGCGGGGTGTGGGCCTTCCGCGTCGAGCCCAATGGCGACCTCGGCGCCAAGATGCCGGTGATGCCCTGCCGCGTCTTCGGGCGCATCCCCGACGGCAAGGGCGATGCCATGATCTGCGACACCCGTGGGCGCTGGTACTGCAGCTCGCAGCAGGGCGTCCAGGTCTTCGATCCCAATGGCCGACCGCTTGGCCTGGTGCTCGCACCCACCACTGCAGCGATCACCAGCGTGGCGCTCTCGGGCGCGGATCTCGGCTGGCTCTACGTGCTCACCCAGGGATCGGTCTACCGGCGCAAGGTCAATGCCGCGGGCTTCATGCCAGCGCTCGAGCCGATCTACAAGTAACGTTCGGGCTCCGGCTTCGGATTCCGTTCTCGGGTGGCGAGATGGCGACGCCGGCGGCGCCTCCGCCGAGTGGCTCGGTCGCGGCGCGACCCGCCCGGCGATGTTCAGTCGCGCACCGCCGCCGCCACCATCTCGAGCACTCGGCGCAGACCGTTGTCGCCACCCATCGAGCCGTCGTGGAACGGCGTCGAAGGGATTGGCTTCCAGTTGTCCCGCGAACCATCGTAGGGGGGCTGGGGGATGCCGGTGAGCTCCTCCTTGTACTGCCCATCGTTGCCGCCGAGCTTGTACAGCACGAGGTCGAGCGACGGCACCACGTAGAGGCAGAAGCCGCCGGCGCCCGACTTCCAATAGGCATCTTTGGGTGCGCCGGCGACGTGCCCGTCGCTGTTGTTCTCGAACATCAGGCTGAAGGGGGTGTGCGGATTGTAGGGCGAGGGCTTGCCGCACTTGGCCACGTAGTCGGCGGGCACCAGCTGCTGGTCCTTCCAGCGCCCCTGGTGCAGCAGGAGGTAGGCGAAGCGCATGGCGTCGGTGGCATGCAGCGCAGTGCTGCCGGCGCCATTGGCGTGCGGCAGGGTGATGGCGCCGCGGAACAGGCAGTAGTTCCACGCCCCCCAGCCCATCGGCTTGGCGAGGCGCTCATTGATGTAGTCCTTGAGCTCCATCCCGGTCACCCGCCGCAGCACCATCGAGGCGATGTGCGGTTCGGGCGAGGAATAGGAGTAGCCGGCGCCGGGATCGGTCCACAGCACGGTATGCAGCGAACTGCCATCGAGATCCTTGAGGTCCTGGCCGGGCACCGGCTTGAGCGGCACCACCTCGCCATGGACCATGCCGGGACTGCCGCCCTCGCCATGGTAGCCTCCGGACATGCACAGCAGCTGGCCGAGGGTGATGTCGGCCTTGCGCGGATCATCGAGCGGGAAGGCTTCCGGAAGGTAGGCCGCGGTGAACACCTTCTGATCGAGGCCATTGGGGATGAGGTCGTGCTTCTCATGCAGCATGATGCCACAGGCGATGCTGGTGAAGGCCTTGCCGGTCGAGGCCATGTCCGGATTGGCATTGCGGTTGCCGCGCCCCCAGTAGCGCTCGAGCACGAGGTAGCCGTGGCGGATCACCAAGAGGCCGCCGTTCTGGGTGGTGCGTTGTGCCAGTTCGTGCGCCTGCTCAAGCTTGTAGAGATCCATGCCGGCGGACTCGCGGATCATCGCCGCATCGCTCACGGTGCGCCAGCCGCCGTCTTTGTCCGGCGGCGGGTAGTAGTCGTCCGCTGCGAGCCGGGGCAGCACGCACACCATCAGGATCAGGGCGGGGAGGCAGCGCGGAGTGAACCTGGTGGCGGTGGACATCGAAGTTTCCTGGTGGATGGACGCGTCGGCAGCGCAGTCGGGCGACCAATGCCGGCGGGCTGAGCGAGCCTATTTTGCAGGCTATCGAGCACAATCGCGAGGCCCGGACCGAGGGCCGATGCCGCTGCAGGAAATGGGGATGCGGCGAGGTCCGCGTTCTGATTCCAGCTCCGGTTGGCGGCGGTCGGCGCGCATCCACCCTGGTACGAGGCGGTATTCGGTTGGTGCTCGGGTGTGACACGGGCAAAGCCCGGACCCGCAGCATGTTGGCACTTTCCCGACACTTTCGCCCATCCACGCTTGGCTTCCATCCTGCCGGCCTGCTGGTCTGGCCTCACCCGTGCTCTGCGGTGCCCCCATGACCCACCCCGCCTTCCGTCCGGCGCTGCTCCTGCTGGGCGCCGGCGCGCTCGCTCTCGCCGGTGAGGCCGCCCCCGCCCCGGCAGCGGCATCCGACGCCATCATCCCGCTCAACAAAGCCAAACTGCAGATCTACGAGGACTTCGAGTCGACCCCGGTCGGCATGGTCCCCAAGGGCTACACCAAGACCGGCGCGGTGGGCGTGGTCGAAGGAGTCTCGCATGGCGGGACCCACTCGCTGCGCATGGAGGCGGCGGTCAACGGCCCGCGACGCATCGCCATCCAGGGTGCGCCCATCACCGCGCTCGGGGGGCAGTTCTGGGGGCGGTTGTTCTTCAAGGTCCAGCTGCCCACGCCTGAGCCGCAGGGCGGCGGCTTCCCGGTCATCCATTCGACCCTGGTCGCGGGCTCGGCCACCAGCCCCCAGTTCAAGGACGCCATCGAGGTGCGCCTGCTCGACACCGTGATGGGGCCCAACCACACCTACCAATACATCTACAACGTCCAGCCGCGGAAGCGCGGCGAGTTCGGCACCGGCAGCCGGTACGACTACAAATTCACAGACGAATGGACGCTCGCCGAGTGGTTCGTCGACTACGCGACCCAGACCTACCATCTCTTCATCAACGGCAAAGAGATCACCGACGTCGCCATCCACAAGGGCGCCGGCAACTACGAAAAGGTCGAGCTTCCGGAAGTGTGGGAGAGCATCTCCTTTGGTTGGAACAATTACCAGAATGCCGGTGCGGGCTTCGTCGCCTGGATCGACGACATCGCACTGGGCAAGGACCGCATCGGCGGCGAGATGCCGGCGGCGCCAGGCTCCAAGGGTAGGAAGGCGCCTGCAGCGTCGGTGCCAGTCCCGGTTCCCGCACTCCCACCCGCACCCGCACCCGCGCCCTGATCCTGGCGCACGGCGCGGCGCGCTGGCGTCACTTCACCGTCTGTTCCACGCCCAGGCGGGCGAGCACTTCAGGCGGGGGTCCGACGAAGCTGGCGAGCGGAATATTGCCGATGTAGCCGATGGCCTTCCAGCCCGGGAGGGTGCAGTAGTAGGCCCCGGCGGCGACCGCGCGGAAGCGCGAGAAGAAGAGCGCGCCGGTGCGGAACTCGGGCTTGGCGGTGGCGGTGAAGCAGACGTCGTCGCACAGGGCGTGGCTCTGCTCGCGCGTCAGGACAGCGAAGCGCGTGTGGAAGCGCCGCGTCGCCTCGCCCTCCAGCCAGTCGAGTCCGGCAGGGATGACCGCGCGGTCGGCGAGCTGGGCGGGATAGGGCGCGCTCACCCATTCGTCGAGGTATTCGGTGACGCGCAGCTCGCTGGCGGCGGGGCCGAAATCGTCGGCGGGCAGGATGATGTCCGCGAGCGCTTTAGCGGTCTCGCGCTGCTGGGCGGTGAGGGTGAGCGGCCAGAAGTCGCCGGGATTGTAGATGGCGTTGAGCTTGGGATCGGTGCCGTAGCCCTTATTTGCGATCGGCGCGCCGATCGGCGGTTCGCCGGCCACGGCGCCGGCGCGCGGCTGTCCGAATTGCAGCGCCGCCGCCGCCAGGGCGAACCATTTGAACACGGTGCGCCGCGGGAGGCGGGCGGGATCTGAGGGGATAGTCATGGGCGCCGCCTAGAGGTTGCCGGCCGTGGCCTGGGCGACGATGTAGTCGCCGGTACGCCAGGCCAGGGCCATGATGGTGAGGGTGGGATTCTTGTCGGCATTGGAGGGGAAAGGCGAGCCATCGACGAGGAAGAGGTTCTTGACGTCCCAACTCTGATTCCATCCGTTGACCACCGAATCGCGGGGCTTGGCGCCCATCATCGCGCCGCCGACCTCATGGATGATCTTGCCGCCGGGCATCAGGCCGTTGCGCGCCGCCGGGACATTGCGCACCGTCCCGCCCATGGCGGTGAAGAGGGCGGTAAAGGTCTTCTCGGCGTGGTCGGCCATGCGCAGCTCATGCTCGCTCCATTTCCAGTGCCAGCGCACCACCGGGATGCCCCACTTGTCCTTGATCTGGGGATCGAGTTCGGCGTAGGAATCCTTGTTGGGTATCATCTCGCCGCGGCAGCTGAGAGCGAAGAAGGTGCCGTAGAAGCGTCGTGCCGCCTCCTTGTATGTGGTGCCGTAGGCGCCCTTGCCGAGGTCGTCGGGCACCGGATCGTCGCCGCCTGGCATCGAGCGCGAGCCGTCGATCTCGACATGGTAGCCGCGCGGGAAGCTGAGCTTGCCCGCGGCCTGCTCGCGGTAGAGCCACCACGGCGTGTAGAGGTGCCCGCCGCCAGCGCCGTCCTCGTTGTGCGGCGGCAGGTTCTCCAGCGCCGGCACCTGGCCGACGATGGTAGTGCCGACGGTGTCCATGATGTACTTGCCGACCAGGCCGCTGCTGTTGGCGAGACCGTCGGGGAAGCGCGCGCTGCGCGAATTGAGCAGGATGCGCACGGTCTCGCCGCTGCTCGCCGCCAGCACCACTACCTTGGCCTTGACGCGCTCCTCCTTGGCGGTGGTGCGGTCGATGTAGAGCACGCCGGTGGCCTTGCCCTGGGCATCGACGGTGACTTCGCGCGCATGGGCATTGGGCAGGAGGTCGAGGTTGCCGGAGGCGAGCGCAGGCGGCAGGTGCACGGTGGTGCTCTGGTAGTTGGCGCCGATGCTGCAGCCGCGTCCGCAGGGGGTGGCCCAGAAGCAGGCTGCGCGCGCGCGCATGGCGTCGCCGACCAGCTTCTGCGCCACGCGGTTGCCTGGGAAGAGCTGGGCCGGGATGGCGGCGGCGTCGAGCGGCTTGGTGAGCACCGCGCGGTGCAGCGAGATCACCGGAATGCCAAGAGCCTTGGCGTGCTTCTGGGTGTAGAGCTCGCACGCCCGCCCCTTGGGCGCCGGCAACAGCACGCCAGGCGGGGAGTCGGGGGTGTTTTCGAGGCCGTCGTTGGTGCCATAGACGCCGATCAGCTGCTCGACCTTGGTGTAGTAGGGCTCGACGTCCTGGTAGGTGATCGGCCAGTCGAAGCCGAGCCCATCGCGGCTGCGCGGCTTGAAGTCGTAGGGGCCGTTGCGCAGCGAGATGCGTCCCCAGTGGTTGGTGCGCCCGCCGACCATGCGCGTGCGCCACCACCAGAACTGCTCTTCCGGAAGGGTGCTGGACTGGGAATACGGTTCGCCGGGCACCTGCCAGCCGCCATCGACGGTGGCGTCGTGGAAGCCGAAATTCTTCTCCGGGGTGGGGCCGCCCATCAGCGGCGCCTGGTCGCCGCGCTGGAACATCGGCGTCTCCGCCGCCACGTCGTAGGAGCGACCGGCCTCGAGCATGATGCATTTCAGCCCGGCCATGGTCAGGGTCATCGCCATTTGACCGCCACCGGCGCCCGAGCCGATGATTGCGACATCGTAGTCGCTGGCGACCGAGCTGGGAGTGATGATGGGCATGGCAGTGGGTATCGCGGGGTGGAGGGGGGGCGCGGCGCGCAGCAGCGGCGGGCGCAGGATGGTCCCCCGGCACGGCGCGCGCCCATCGCATGCCCTTGGCCCGGACGGGCAAGGCATTAGTGCTGCACGCACAAGGTCCGTGATGTACGCAGTTTAGAATGAACTTGGGGTGCTGAGACCGCTGCGCTGGACGAGCTGGCTGCCGCCTGGGCACAGCCCACCCACCTCCTGGATTTTGCCCTGCGCCCGGCAGGATGGCGCGCGTGCTCATCAAACCCATCACCGTGCGCCTCATCGCCTATGGGCAAAAGGCCAACATCGCCGCCATACGCACGCGGGCGACCGACCTGATCAAGGAGGAGCACGGCGCGGTGGCCGCTGACGCCCTGAGCGCGCTCGCGGCCTCCGCGGTCTATGACGAGATCGCCGCCAAGCGGCTCGATGCCGAAGTGGCGATCAA
>JAYVMM010000169.1:0-2148 GCA_043758975.1 Planctomycetota bacterium
GCACCAGGTCGTGCTGGAAGCGGATGGCGTTGACCAGGTCGGGGTCGAGTTCCCAGTTCTGGCACAGCCAGGCGGCGATCTCGGCGTCATCGGTCTCGAGCAGCTCGCGGGCGGCAGTGGTGAAGGAGAGCGCGCGCGCTTGCGCGAGGTCGATGATGGCGCGCGTCTCGGTGGGCAGGTTCTCGACCAGGATGACCTTGCCCAGGCCCTTGAGCAGGCCGAAGGTGAAGGCGTGCTCGGGGTCGCAGCGGCGGCTCAGGCGCGCCACCGTGCGGCACACTCCCGCCGCCACCGCGCTGTGCAGCCAGTAGGCCTTCATGTTGAACTGCGCCTGCTCCTGCTGGAACAGGCTCACCACCGAGACCGAGAGCGCGATCGAGCGGATGGTGCCGTAGCCGAGCAGGCCGAGCGCCTGGTCGAGGTTGTTCAACGGCTCGCGCAGGGCGTAGACCGCGCTGTTGACCAGGCGCAGCATCTTTGCCGCCATGCCGGCGTCCTTGACGATGACCGCGGCCATCATCGGGATGGTGGTGGCGGGGTCGCTGGCCATGCGCGCCACCCGCGCGGCGATCTCGGGCAGCGAGGGGATAATGTGGATGCTCTCGATGATCTCGGCGAAGGAGGAGCGCATGGTGTTCATTGAGGGTGTCTATCAGCAGGCGACGGCGACGGCGACGGCGACGCTGGCGGGCAGCGCGGCGGCAAATTGCGGGGTGCTCGCGAGCAGGCTGAGGCCGATGCAGAACAGGCGCTGCTCGGCGAGGTCGAGGCCAAGCTCGGAGTGCGCATACGCACGCTCCAGCTCGGCGAGGCCGGAGAGGAGCGCTCCCTCCTCCGGACCTGCGCCTGATCCGTGCGCGAGCAGGCGCAGGCTGGCGATACACGATTCGGCCAGCTCCGGCACGGTGCCGAGGTCGGCAAGATGGATGAGGGCGCGCGCGGCGCTGCGCGCGCGATTCCGGCTGAGTGAGCGATGTTTGGATTCGGCGGTCGTGGTCATGGTGGCGTCCTCGAGCGTGACGGAGCAATGGCCGGGCCAATCGTAGAGGAGATCGCCGTGGGTGGCCAGGGCGCTGGCGAACAGGTGGCGGACGGCGCGGCTGCAGTCCTCCACTGCGGCCTCCAATGGCTGCGGAACCATCGGCGGGATCCGAGGAAATCGCGCACCGGGCTGGCGGCGCGCTCCGGGCCACTTAAGCGATGAAGGCGTGCAGCGCACCCGCGACGCCCCCCAGCGCTGGTCCAGCTGCGGGCCCGTCCAGACGAAGCCAAACCCCAGGACTTGGGGTGGACAACCCCAGCACATGGGGGCGTTCGGTCTGCGCGCAGCCCGAGGCATCACCGCGGCAGGCCGTTGCGCACCCGAGCAGGGCTATTCCCTCGCTAGCGAACTCGGGCTAGGTTCTCACCGATGGAGATTCCCAGGTACTGGGCCGAGCACCGGGAGCTTCGGGTCCTGGCTGGCCGCCGCCGAGTCACGCTGCGCCGCTTCGGCTGGTCGTCGGCAAGCCAGGAGGATGCCCAGCGGCAAGCCGTGCTGCGGGTAGCCGAAGCCTGGGCAAGCTGGGATTCCGCTCGGCAGCCGACTCGGCGCGAAGCCAGAGTCGCCTATGCCGGAGCAGACGGTCTGCCGATCCGCGAGGAGATCATCTCAGAGCACCCGGAGATCGGGGTGGTGGTGACGCGCAATGCCTACGGCGCCCATTGCCTGAATGTCCCGGACATCCTCTTTGCCGATGTCGATCTCGGTGAGCCACGAGACCTGTTGCGTGAGCTGCGTCGGACTTCCATTAAATCCCTGATCCTGGCAGGGATTTTCGCCTTCATCGTGACCATGGATCATTTTCCGCGGCACGACGTGCAATCCTTTCTGCTTCCAGCCGCCGGACTCATTGCGGGGTGGGTTATCTTCAGGTCGTGGAGTCGCTGGCATCGGGCAGCGCATCCTGAACAAATTCTGGAATCGGTGCGCCGATGGTGCCTGTCCCATCCATCGTGGCGCATCCGCGCATACCGGACCCCGGCTGGACTGCGTCTGCTGGCCAGCCACGCAACCGTCGACCCGCAAGGGCAGGAGGCGGCGGCCTTCTTCGCCTTCGTGCGCGCCGATCCCGTGTACCAGCTCATGTGCCGGAAGCAGGCCTGCTT
>JAYVMM010000170.1:0-5698 GCA_043758975.1 Planctomycetota bacterium
GGCAGCAGCCTGGTGAGCGCGCCCGGCGGCGGCGAAGCGCGCCGGGTGCTGGTCACCGCCGGGCTCGCCCACCTGCCCGAGGCTGCCCCTTTCGCCGCCCATTTGCTTGCCGGCGGCGCCTGGCTGCAAGTGCTGGTGAGCGAGGCCGACGCCCGCCTCGCCGGCGCGCTGCCCGACCTCGCCCCGCCGGGGCGGCCGGGGGCGCCGGTCGACCTCGGCGGCACGCGCGGACTGGGACTGGGCCCGGTGCGCAGTGACCACCCGCTGCTCGCCGGGCTGCGCGGGCGCGAGGCGCTGCTCGCCGAGGTGATGGCGTGGCGCTACCGCCCGTTGGTGCTGGGCGAGGGCGCGCATGCGCTGATGAGCTGGAGCGACGGTTCGCCGGCGCTGTGCGAGCGCGCGGTCGGCGCCGGGCGCTGGCTGCTGCTCGGCATCAGCCCGGCGGAGGCCGACAGCACGCTCGCGGCGAGCGACGCCACCCCGCTCCTGGTCGAGCCGCTCGGGCGGGTGCTGCTGCCGCCGCGCCGCGCCGATGCCGCTGAGCCCTGCGGCACCCAGCTGGCGGCGCAGCATGCGCTGCTGCGTCCCGACGGCGCGCCCGCCCCGCTGTTCGACGGCAGCTGCCAGCTCGACCGGCCCGGGCTCTGGCATGACGGCGAGCGCCTGATCGCCGCCGCCATACCGGCGCTGGAGAGCGATCTGCGCCCCTATCCGGCGCCCGCGGGCGCGGAGGCGCCGCGCGATGCGACGCATGCCGCCGCCGCCGCCGGCAGCAGCCCGCTGTGGCCCTGGCTGCTGCTCGGCGGGCTGCTGCTGCTGGCGCTCGAGCAGCTGGTGGCCGGCGGGCGCCGCGCGGGAGGCCGCTGATGGACTGCGAACCGCTGCTGCCGGGCTGGGCGATCGCGCTCGCCGCCGCGGTCGCGTTCGCGGCCCTGGCGCGCACCTACCGCAGCGGTCCCGGCCTGCTGCTGCGCCTGGGCGCCATCGTGCTGCTGGTGACGATGCTGCTCAATCCGGTGCGCCTGACGCAGCAGCCCAGCCATGTGCGACCTCTGGTGGCGGTGGTGGTCGACAGCTCGCTGAGCATGGCCACCGACGACTGCCCCGGCTTCCCCTCGCGCTACGCCCAGGCGCTCAGCGCGGTGGCGCAGCTGCGCGCGCGCCTGGCGGACACCCACGAGCTGCACGTGCACGGCCTCGCCGGCAGCATCCTGCTGCCGGCGCCGCCGGTGGCGCCCGCCGGCGACACCGACTTCGCGCCGCTCACCGAGCTTTTGACCTCGCCGCGTCCGCAGGCGGTGGTGCTGCTGAGCGACGGCGCCGACTGGTCGGATGCGCGCCCGGAGGAATCCTACATCCGCGCCAAGGTCCCGCTCGACACCGTGGTGGTGGGCTCGACCAGGAGCGCGAGCAACGCCGCGGTGCGGCTGGCGGCGGAGAGCGCTTCGGCGCTGCCCGGCCAGGAGGTCGCGCTGGCGGCGGAGGTCACCGCCTCGCCCGACCTGCGCGGGCGCGTGGTGACCTTGAAGGTGGAGGCGATCGACGAGCAGGGGGCCGCCACTACCCTCACCGAGCAGAGCGTGACGCTCGCGGCCTGGACCAGGATCGAGCTGACCGCGCCGGTCGGCGAGCGCCGCGGCGGGCGGCTGTGGCGGGCGCGCATCGACCACCTGCCCGACGAGGTCACCTACCTCGACAATGAATCGTTGGCCTCGACCAAGGTGGTCGACCGCGACATCACGGTGCTGGTGCTCGAGGGCGAGCCGGGCTGGGACACCACCTTCGCGGTGCGCTCCTGGCGCCGCGACCGCCAGTTCAACGTCGCCACCCTCTACGCCCTCGGCAGCGCCTCCTGGCATGCCGGTGGCGGCACTGCGGTGCCCACCCCGCTTACCGCCGCGGCCCTGCGCGGGCAGGATGTGGTGGTGCTGGGCGCGCGGGTGCAGGCGCTGGTGGGCAGCGGGGGCGCTGCCGCGCTGGCAGCTTTCGTCGACCACGGCGGCGGCCTGCTGCTGCTCGGGCCCGGGCCGCGCGCGCTGGCGGCGGTAGACGCCCTTGATCCGTGCGCGTGGGGCCCCGGCCTGCTCACCGCCACGCTCACATCCGAGGGCACCACCGCCGGTCTGCTGCCGCCCGGCGCCCAGGTCGGAGTGAGCGCAGGGGCGGTCACCGAACTGCGGCCCCAGACCAGGCTGCTCGCCGGCACCCGGGCGCAGCCGCTCATCGCTCTGCGGCGTCAGGGCGCCGGCTGGGTATGCAGCGCCAACCTGCTCGGGGTGTGGCGCTGGCAGCTGGCGCCCGGCTCGCAGGGGGTCGAGCCGGCGGAGCGCCTGTGGCGCCAGCTGCTGCACTACCTCACCAACGCCCCGCTCGGCGGCCTGCGCCCGGAGCGCACTGCGGTCACCGTCGGCGAACAGCTCACCCTCTACGTGCAGCCCGACCTCGCCGAGCAGGCGGTCACCATCACCGACCCCGCCGGCCACGTCACCCGGCAGGAGCCGCTGAAGGGCGCCTTGCAGCTGAAAATCGACCAGGCCGGGCGCTGGGGCTTCCGCCTCGGCGCCGACCAGGTGGTGGTGATCGCCAGCCAGTTCCAGCGCGAGGCGCTCGAGATCAGCCGCGACGATCTGCGCATGCGCCGGCTGGCCGAGCGCACCGGCGGCATCGCCGGCGGCTACGACGACGTCGCGCGCATCGCCGAACGCCTGGTCGCGAGCGAGCGCCTGGGCGGCAGGGTGCGCACCAGCACGCCCATGATCACCGAGCCGGCTTGGTTCGCGGCCCTGCTCCTCCTGCTGTGCGGTGAGTGGTGGTGGCGCCGCCGCCGGCTGGGACTGGTATAAGCGGCGGTGGTGCTGGCGATGGCGATGCCGATGCCGGTGACGGGGGCGGCGTCGCCGCGCGGCGGGCGTCCCTTCGCCAGCTGCCGGTAGGCAGCGGCGGCGCTGGCGTTAGCATCGGCCAGCAGCCCTCGACAGCCATGACCGATCCCCGCCACCTCGCCGAACTGGTCGACCGCACCGCTGCCGCGCTGACGCGCTGGCGGCTCGCGCGCATGCTCGCCTGGTGCCTGGCGGCGCTGTCCCTGGCGCTGCTGACCGGGGTTACGCTCGACGGCCTGTTGGCCTTCGGCGACTGGCCGCGACTGCTGATGGTGCTGGCGCTCTCGGGCGCTCCGCCGGTTGTGCTGGCGGCGTGGTGGTGGCGCAGCGGACGACGCGCGCCAGAGGCGGAGGAGGTGCGGCGCGCCGCCGAGCGCGCTGCTGGCGACGAGCTGCGCGCCCTCACCGCCACCCTCGAGCTTTGCGCCATGCCGGGAGCGCTGGCGCGCTCGGGGGCGATGCGCCTGGCCGGCACGGTCGACACCGCCGCCCTGCTCGCGCACCTGCCGCGCGGCGGCGCGCGCGGCGCGCTGCTCGCCGGCATTCCTGCGCTGGTCCTGGCGCTGGGGCTGGAGATCCCCTTTCCCGGGCTGTTGAGCGCGGTGCTGCCGCGCCTGTTCGACCCCTTCGGCGACCATCCGCCCTACAGCGCCACCCAGCTGTACTGGGTCAGGCCGCCGGTGAGCGCGCGCCCGGGCGAGGCGCCGCGCCTGCTGGTGCGCACCAGCGGGGCGCAGGCGCGCGAACTGTGGCTGGTCGGCAGCATCCCCGGCCTCAGGGCGCCGGTGCGGGTGCCGCTCGTGCAGGATGATCCCGAACGCTGGGTGGCGACCCTGGCGCCGCTGCCGGCGCCGCCGCGCGCCGAGGGCATGGTGGCGGTGCTGTGGGCCGAGGGCGCGGGCACCCGCACCACGCGCTTGCACCTGCGCCTCGATCCGGTGCCGCAGCTGCGCGCGTGCGCGCTGCGCCTGCACGCGCCCGCCTACGCCCGCCTCGACGACCAGCTCGCCACCCTCGCCGGCGGGGCGACGGCGCCCGCGCCGGTGCAGTGGGCGGCGCTGCCGGGCAGCCGGCTCGAGCTCGCCCTGACCGCCAACCGCGAGCTTTGTGCGCTGTGGCTGGTGCGCGATCGCGGGCCGGCCCAGCGCCAGCCGTTCTCCGCCGGCACCCTGGTGCTCGATGATCCCGCGCCCGGACGCTACGAGGCGATGCTGGAGGCGGTGGACGGCGTGCGTGGCGACGCGTTCCCGCTGCTGGTGCTGGCGCGGCGCATCGACCAGTCGCCGACGGTAACCATCACCCAACCGCCCAGCGATGGCATCGCCACCCCGGGCGCCACCGTGCCCCTGGTGATCGAGGCGGGCGATGACCTCGGACTCGCCAGCCTCAGCTGGCAGCTGCTGGTGGACGGCCAGGTCCGCGAACAGCACACCGATCTCCTCGGCGGCACCGGTGATGCCTACCGTGGGCAGCTGCGCCTGAGCGGGGTTGCGCCCGGCCAGCAGGTGCGGGTGGTGGCGGTGGCGCGCGATACCCTGCCGCCTGCCGGCCAGCTCTCGGCGCCGGCGGTGCGCACCCTGACCATCATCCCGCTCAGCCAGTACAACGATCTGGTGCTCGACCAGCTCAGCCAGCAGGCGTTGCTGGGCAAGTACGCGCCCCAGCTCGACCGCCTCGCCGAGCTGGAACGCCAGAGCGCGCTCGCTGCATCCGCCCCCGGCGAGGAGAGCGCGCGCCAGCAGCGCCTGGCGGCGCTGGCGGCGGCGACCAGGGAGCTCAAGCAGGAGGTCGCCGAGCTCGCACGCCCCGAGCCGCTGTTCGCGCTCGAGCCCGATCTCCAGCAGGCGATCGCCAAGCGCATTGCCGAACTCGAACGCGAGCAGCGCGCCGGCGGCCAGGCGGACGCGCAGCAGCGCGCCGCCCAGCAGCGCGCCGCCCAGCTGCGAGGCGACCTCGAGGAGCTCACCGCCCGCGCCGAGGCCGACGCCCTCGCCGCGCGCCTGGAGGAGCTCGCCACCGCGCAGGAGGACATCGCCCGCGAGCTGCGCGATCTTGCGAGCCGCGCTGCGGCGCCCTCGGACGCCGACCGCGCCCGCCTGCACGCGGTGGCCGAGCGCCAGCGCCAGCTCAACCAGGCGCTCAGCGAGTGGCGCCAGCTGGCCGCGGAGTCCGCGCGCCTGGTGGCACCGCGCGATGGCGAGCTGGCGCACCGGCTGGATGCGCAGTGCCGTGTGCTCGGCGAAGAGGGGGCGGGCCGGCTCGGCGAGGAGTCCGCGCGCCTGGCGCGCAGCGGCAACGCCCCGGCGGCGAAGGTGCAGGCGGAGCAGGAGGCGACCCTGCTGCGCGCGCTCGCCGGACGCTCAAGCGACGGTGGCAGCTGCCGCAACGGCTGGTGCACCAGCGACCATCTCGGGCGCTGCCGCAGCCAGCTCGCGCGCATGGCGCGTCTGGGCCTGGGTCGCGGCGGCTCGCCCGACAGCGCGGGCGGCGGCGGCGCCCTCGGCGGCTTCGGCAGCGGCGCGCTGGTGCGGTCGGGCGGCAATCCCGCCTCCGGGGCGATGCCGCTCTATGGCCCCGAGCCGCTCGCCACCCTGGCCGGCACCCATCCCGGCGGCGCCGGCAACGGCACCGGTGGCGGCGCCGCGGTGGTGCGCTCTGGCGACGGCAGCCTGCAGGCGCCCACGCCCTACACCGCCGGTACGCGTGCCTCGCGCGCCGGCCGCGGGGTGCCGCTGGGCCCCGGGGAGCAGCGCCTGGTCGACGACTACTACCGCCGCCTCGACGGTGACGCCCTCGCGCCCCCAGCACCTCCAGCG
>JAYVMM010000171.1:0-6883 GCA_043758975.1 Planctomycetota bacterium
AGCGCCCAGCTCAATGGGCACCCCTTCGACCGCATCGGCTACTTCGTCCAGCTCGGACGCGCCGGCTCTGATGCGAGCTGGGTATGGACCGCGATGGACGCCTTCACCCCTGATATCGCCAAGATCGCCATCCCCACCATCGCCTCCGGCGCCTTCTTTCAGCAGGAGGTGGCCAACCTGGTGGTGGCCAGCAATGACAGCGGGGTCACCGCCGGCACCTACCCCACCGGCGGCAACATCGAATTCTGGCCCAACAACTACGCCCAAGGGAACTCGGCGCATGTCGCCAACGCCTCCGACCAGCTGTTCGACTTCGGCGATCAGCCGACCGACCCCAAGGACGGCTACGGCAGCATGCAGGTGCACAACCACGGCGCCCAGCAGACCATCTTCGCGATCAACCATTGGGTCGCCGGTCGCGCCGCCGACATCGGCATCGGCAACAGCACTGGGCAGCAGGCGCGTGACTGGACCTTCAGCGGCAATGCCAACAGCTGGACGAGCAAGATCCTGCGCGTCTACATCCACCCCAAGCCCTGAACGCCGCCTCGGCAGCAGCTCAAGGCGGGGCGCTGTGCTGGGCGGTGCGCGCGAAGACGGTTTCGGTTTCGCTCAGGCGCACCCGTCCGAAGGGATCATCGAACGCGGGCAGGGCCGCCACCGCCGGATCTTGGCAGACCTGGGCGAGCAGCGCGATGGTGTCCCCGATGCGCTCGAGCAGGACGTCGCTCTGCAGGCAGCTCGGCGGCGCGTGGTTCTTGAATACGTAGGCCTTGCTGCGGTAGCGGATGGTCAGGCTGGGGTACTTCTCGCTGTAGTAGAGGCCGTGGTTGGTGATGGCATGGCGCATGGTCGCCATGAGATCGAAAAACTCGTGCAGATTGCTGAAGGACGGTTTGATCCGCTTCTCGAACAACGCGATGCGGTGGCGGGCGTGATTATCGCCAAGCGCGGTGCCGCCGGCACGGTCGAGTGCGAGATTGAGCGCGCGCACGAAGGATTCGAGGTGCATCAGGGTGCTGAGGAAAGCGCCCTCGGCGATACGGTGGAGGTAGCCGGCGGCGGTGCGGGCGGGATCGCCCAACTTCATCAGCTGGTAGAGGTGGTGGGCCTCCCACCACGAGGGCGAGAGCAGGGAATCGGCGATGAAGTCGCAGCCGAGCCGGAGGTGGAAGAGCTCGCGCAGGATGGCTTGGAAGGTGTCGCTGCGCAGGTCGGGGCGGCGGCCCGTTCCGCTCAGCACGGCATCGACGCGCGACTTCTCGGCGTTGCCATCCGCTAGCAGGCGCTGGACGGTCGAGGTGACATGCGCGATCGCGGGGTTGGGGAGCGCCTGGTTCATGGGGGAGCGTCCTCGAGTGGGGTGGGGGGCGAGGGAGTGTCGGTGATGGTGACGCCAGTCCGGTGGGGGCAACGGCAAAAGCCCACAAGGAGTTCACGCGCTCTCGCCCGCCACGGCTGAGTCTGCCATTTGCTCCGCCACGCTCAGGCGATCAGATCAAGGCCCCCCGACTGGCCTGGGATGCCCCCCAGCGCCGACGGCGATCGGGGAGGAGGCATGCCGGTGCGCCACTGTCTCCGCCTCCGCTTCCGCCTCCGCCTCCGCCTCCCACTCCGCATGCTGCTGCTGATCGGCCTAGTGGCCGGATCCGCCGCCGCCCCCGTGCTCTCCGGCGGCGAGGCGCCCGCGTTAGCGGAGGCGCCTGGCGCCCCGGCGCGCCCGGCAGGGGCAAATGCGAGCGGCAGCGACAGCTGGGGCTGGTGGGCGGACCTGGCGGTGGCGGGCGCCAGCCAGCGCCTGCGCTGGATCCGCCCGGGCTCCTTCATCATGGGCGGTCCGCATGCCGAGCGTGACGAGGCGGTGCGCACCGGCGCCGGCGGCGAACTGGTCGCCGATGAGGTGCAGCACGAAGTCACCCTGAGCGCGGGCTTCTGGCTGGCCGACAGTCCCTGCACCCAGGCACTGTGGCTCGGCCTGATGGGGTCCAACCCGGCGCATTTCACCGGCGACCTCCAGCGCCCGGTCGATTCCGTCAGCTGGGTGGACGCCCAGCTCTTCCTCACCGCGCTCAACGGCGCGGTCGCCGGTGGCAGCTTCTGCCTGCCGACCGAGGCCCAGCGCGAATACGCCTGCCGGGCAGGGTCTCCGGGCCCATTTTCCGGGCCCGACCTCGATGCCCTCGGCTGGTTCATCGACAACAGCGAACACACCACGCACGCGGTCAAGGGCAAGAGCGCGAATACCTGGGGGCTCTACGATATGCACGGCAACGTCTGCGAGGCCTGCGCCGACTGGTACGATGATTATCCCACCCGCGCGGTGAAGGACCCGCGCGGCCCGGAGGCGGGCGCGGAGCGCGTCTACCGCGGCGGCTGCTGGGCCACCGAGGCCTGGGTCTGCCGCTCGGCCCACCGCCTGAGCTACGACCCGGAGATGCGCGCCGACGCCATCGGCTTCCGCCTCTCCGCCCCCGCCGCCCCCGCCGCCCCCGCCACCACGCGGTAAGTCCCGCCGGTTCCTTCTCGGGGCGAGGTGCGCGCAGCGCCGCGGCGGCCAGAGGAGTGTGCGAGCCGCGCGTGCGCCCGGTTCCGTGCGGCGCTTGTTGCGGGTGCGTGCCCTCGCAGCATGCAGGCATGCGTATGCTGGACGGCAGGGGCTTGCAACGACCCGCGCGCCGGCGCCGGGTTCGTGCGCGCGCCGGGCGCTCCACCCTCGCCGGGCTGCTGCTGGCCGGGCTGCTGCTCTCTGGCGCCCGCGCGACTGCTGCTGCTGCTGCTGCCACAGCCCCGGCGCAGCCCGCGAACCGTCCGCCTGCCGCGGCCTACCTGGGCATGGCTGACGAGATCAACCGCGAACTGCCCGCGCTGCTGGCGCGGACCGGCGCCTTCAGCGATGCCGTCGGGGTGGTGCCCGTGGCGGCGCTGATCCCCTACCAGATCAACACCCCGCTGTGGTCGGACGGCGCCAAGAAGCAACGCTGGATCAGCGTGCCGTCGCCGGTGGGCGCAGGTGCGCCGCAGGAGTCCTCCGCCATCGCCTTCAGCGCCGATGGCGAGTGGCGCTTCCCGCCCGGCACCGTGCTGGTCAAGCAGTTCTCGCTGCCCATCGATGAGCGCGACCCCACGGTGATGCGCCGGCTCGAGACCCGGGTGCTGGTGGTGCTCAGCGGTGGGCGGGTGTACGGCGTCAGCTACCGTTGGCGCACCGACGGCAGTGGCGCCGAGCGCTGCGACGACGGCGCTGATGAGGACATTGCCATCACCACGCGCGACGGCGGCAGCCGCCTGCAGCGCTGGCACTACCCCAGCCGCGGCGACTGCCTGCAGTGCCATAACCAGGTCGCCGGTGGCGTGCTGGGGGTGAAGACGCGCCAGCTCAACCGCATGGTCCAGGGCGCGGAGGGCATGCCGGTCAACCAGCTGGTGGCATGGGGCCGGCTCGGGCTGCTGTCGTCAGCCTTCGACGCCGCGCACCTCGACTCCTATCAGCGGCTGGTCGCCATCGACGATGCGAGCGCCAACCTGGAGCAGCGCGTGCGCTCCTATCTCGATGCCAACTGCAGCCATTGCCACCGCCCCGGGGTGCTGCCCTTCTCGACCTACGACGCGCGCTGGGACACCCCGCTCGCGCACCAGAACCTCATCCTCGGGCGGGTGGCCAACGAATACGGCGTCGACCGCGCCCGCTACATCCGCCCGCGCGATCCCTGGCGATCGATGGTGCTGGTGCGCCAGGAGCGCACCGAGGTGCTGCAAATGCCGCCGCTCAGCCGCAGCCTGATCGATGAGCAGGCGGTTGCCGTGCTGCGCGCGTGGATCGACAACCTGGCGGGTGACCCCACCCTGGCGCCGCCGGGGATTGCGCCTGCGCCCGGACGCTACCAGTCGCCGCTCGAAGTCCGCCTGCGCCATGACGACGCCCAGGCCGAGCTGCGCTACACCCTCGACGGCAGCCTGCCCGACCAGCAGTCGCCGCGCTATGCCGGCCCCATCACCCTCGACCACCGGGCGGTCTTGCGCGTCATCGCATACCGTGACGGTTGGGCCAACAGCGTGCCGGTGACGGCGACCTTCGACGTGCGCTAGAAAGCAGTCCCCGGCGGTTGCCGTCCGCTCCGTTATCGTGCCCGCGCAAAGGACGACGACGGGGAGGGGGAGGGGGAGCTGGTGGCGATCCGCCGGCGGCTTAATGCTTGAGCAAGCCGTAGACCATGAGCTTGCCGTCGCCGGTGGGCAGGTAGGCCTTGCCGGCGACCACGGTGGGGAACTGGAAGTGGCCGACCGAGCCGAGACCGTCGCGATCGGCGTTGGTCGCACTGGACCACAGCTCCTTGCTCACATCGAGGGCGTCGAGGGCGTGCGCGACGCCGTCGGTGCCCAGGCACCACAGGATGCCGTTCTTGGCCCCATGCGCGGTGATCGCTAGGCCGGCGCCGCCGCCGCTGGAGGAGAGACCGCTCTTGTACGGCATGCCGGCGACCACGGTGCGCCCCTTGGGGTCGTACATGTACTGCGCGACCTTCTGGGTCGGGTTCCACTGGTAGATGTAGGTGCCGGCAGTGCCAGCGTTCCACGCCACCGAGTTCTCGCCCACCGGGCCGCCGGGCGCCGGGGTGTTGACGGTCTGCAGGCAGGCGTCCTTCTCGGCGTTGTAGTGCCCCATGGCGGAGGTGTCGACGAGATGGCTGCGCCCATACTTGGTGGTGCCGGCGAACAGCACGCTCGTGCCGGGGATGATCAGCGGGCCGCAATTGCCAAGGTCGAGGTCGTCGTCACTGTCCTTGCGCGCCTTGGCCTCGGCGAAGAAGTCGAGCGGCTGGAGGTCGACCAGCTTGAGCTTGAGGATGCACATCGAGAGGTTGTGCCCACCGGTGTCGGCGGTGAAGTTGCCGTTGCCGGTGGTGCAATACACCGCCTTGCCGTCGCTGGCCAGGCCCTTGCCTGACTGCCACACGCCACCGCCGTCCTTGGAGTAGTTGGCCGGCTTGCCGGTGTCGGGATCGGGGGTGGTGCAGAGCACCCCGGTCTGGGCGAAGGCGGCGCCATCATAGGTATAGCTGAACAGCCAGCCGTGGTAGGGGTGGGCATCGGAGTTGAAGGCGAAGGCGATGTAGATGTGTCCCTTCTCGAGCAGTACGCCCGGGCGGCTGTTGGCGTGGCTGCCGGGGAAGCTGAGCTTGCCGTTGGCGCTCCCCGCGCCCATGCCGGCGACGGTGGCTTCGATCTTGGCCGGCGAGCCGGGGCGCTCGGCGCCGCTGATGAGGTCGACCGCGTGCAGGAAGTTGGCGCCCTCGTCGTTCTTGTCCTTGCTCACCAGGTACATGGTCTTGGCTGGGAGATCGATCGCCGGGGTACCGGTGGTGTACTGGGCACCGGTGGGCAGGGTGCGGCTCCACAGCGGTGCGCCTTCGGCATCGGCGTCGAAGGCGTAGAGCCCGCAGGGCGAGTCGTTGCCGTTGTTGGAGGTGTAGGCGAAGATCACGTTGTGCATCGCCCCGCCGATGCTCAGCCCCGGCACATAGAGCACCTGGCCGTTGAGGTTGGCGTTGAGCGAGAGGGTGAAGAGCTTGCCGAAGCCGCCGCCGCCCACCGTCGCCGGGGTGAGCAGGGTCTCGTCGGCATTGACCCCGGTGCGTGCGTTGTCGTTGTGCTGGGTCAGCACTTCGGCCCCAGTAAGCGGGCTGAGCAGGGCGGTGGCGGCGAGCGGGAGCAGGAGATTCAGGCGCGGCATGCAAGGTTCCGATGGTGGGGCGCGCGCGTGCGCGCGGGCCAGTGTCGCCCAGCCGCTCAGTCGCATAGAGCGCGCGGCGCACGGGCGCCGCCATCGGAGCGCCATCCCGCGGTGTTGCAACCGCCGCGCGCGGGCGTTCAGATCGCCAGGCGCCGGCGCAGCTGCGCCAGGCGGCTGTGCTCGTGCGAGAGGCCGGGCAGGTCGGCGACCAGCTGATCCAAGGTGGGCACCCGCCCCCAGGCGGTGACCGAGAAGAATTCGTAGGCGCGGCGCGAGGCGATGCCGAAGGCGTCGTTGCGCGCCAGGCACTCGGCGCGCACCAGGTCCTTCCACGCCGCCAGGGTGGCAGGCGCGGGGCGCGCGAAGGGCGCGCCCACCCAGGGCAGCCACTCGCGGATCTGCGATTGGTGGCACCAGCCCATCTCGCATACCAGATCGAAGACCTCCTCGATGTCGATCGCGAGGTCGAAGGTGTTGGCCTGCTTGAAGTAGTGGTCGTAGGCGTTCAGCACCACCGGCACCGGGCAGGGGGTGGCTGCGGCGACGGGGTCGGGCGCGGGATACTCCGGGCTGAAGGCGTGCGGGACGTTGATCAGGTAGGCGACCTTGCGCACCGCCTCGGCGACCGCGAGGTGGTCGATGTGGATGCCGGCGAGCGGATCGCTGATCACCGGCGGCGCGATCAGGTAGTCCGGGCGGCAGCGGCGGATGGCCTGCCACAGTGCCGCCAGCAGCGGCACCCCGATCACCAGGCCGGCGTCGCGCGGCACCGTGCCATCGGGCAGGCGCAGCTGCTCGCAGCGGTAGCCGCCCAGGCGGGCGGAGGCGAGCTGCTCGGCGAGGCGCACCCGCCCGGTCTCCGCGCGCGACAGGAGATGGTGGCCGGCCTGGCCGTCGGTGCAGATCAGGACCTCGCCGGTGACCGCCGCGCCGGCGCGCAGGCGCGCGAGGGCGAACAGCCCGCCGCAGGTGAATTCGAAATCATCGAAATGCGCGTGGATGCATTGCAGCTGCATGGCGGTCGCCCCAGAGCCCACCGGAATACCCGGCTCGCCGCGGGGCGTCCAGGGTCAACGGGGCGACCATGCCGCAATCCGTCTCCCGGTCAGGAGCCGGGCGGGCGGGGGTCCGCACCCCCCCCCCGGCCCCCCC
>JAYVMM010000172.1:0-4221 GCA_043758975.1 Planctomycetota bacterium
CGGGGCCCGGTCGAGTATCTCGGCCGCTTCTGGGTCGACTCACTGGTGCACGATCCGCGCGCCTTGCAATCGATATTGGAGCTGTTCGGCGAGGACTGCCCGGCAGCGCCGCTGCCGCCTTTCCCCTCCCGCTCGTGCTACCGCGCCTGGGCTGGTACCAACTCGACCTCGCCCTGGTGAGCGGCAGCGAGAAGCTGATCGACCATGTCACCTTCCTCGGACGCACGCTCGAGGACGCCACCCTGCCCATCCCCGAACACGAGAGCAGCGGCTGGAACGATCTCAATACCCACAAGGCCTTCGGCATGGGGGCGCACCGCTTCCACTTTCCCAAGAACGAGCAGGAGCTCAAAGACCTGCTCAAGGACCTGGATGACGCCCGCCGGCTGAACGTGCCCTTCTTCCTGCAGATCACCGACAAGGCGAACTGCACACCGGACAACGTGCGCATGATCCTGGCCAAGGTCCCCGACCTCACCGCGCTGGAGATCGTCAACGAGCCCAACCTCAACACCAGCCCGGCGGACTACGTCAAGCTGCTCAAGCCCTGCTACGAGGCGGCCAAGGCCGCCAACCCCAAGGTCCAGGTGATCGGCCCGGCGGAATGTGGCGCCGGCCTGGGCTGGTTCACCGCCTTCTTCAAGGAGGGCGGCGGCGCCTTCGTCGATGCGATCTCGGTCCATACCTACGAACGCCACAACTCGATGGACGCTGCGCACTGGCAGTGGAAGCTCAGTCAGCTGCACCAGGTGATGGCGGCGAACGGCTGTGCGGCCAAGCCGCTATGGCAGACCGAGCACGGCTACCTCGGCGACTACCATGGCATGATCCTGCGCCATCGCTGGCAGGCGCGCTCGATGCTGCTCGAGTACCTGGTGCTCGACCGCGAAGGCACCTGGCCCGAGCACAACTTCTACTACTACCTCAACCAGGGCGGCTTCGCCGACTTCAGCTCCTATCTGGTCGATGGCCGGCGCGAGCCCTACCCCGCCGCCCTGCTCATGCGCACGCGCGCGGCGATGCTCGGCAGCCGGCGCTTCGCCAGCGCATTGAGCTTCACCCATCCCGCAGACTGGCTGCTGCTCGGCAATCGCTACGCCGGCGACGACCGCGACGTGGTCATGCTCGCCAACACCGGCTGCTTCCGCCCGGTCAGCGTGCAGTTCGAGCTGCCGGCGGGGGCCAAGGCCTTCGACTGCTTCGGCAACCCGCTCGAGCTGGGCGGCGCGGGCACCGCCACCCTGGCGATCTCGCAGTGGCCGACCTACCTCACCATCCCGCACCAGGCCGCGCTCACCGCCAGCGCGCTGGGCGGCCTGCAGGAATTCGCCGCCACCGCCACAATCAGCGTCGACGACCCCGCAGCGACCGCCAAGATCCCCTTCCTCACCAACGGCAGGCTCGAATTCGACTTCGAGGACGAGCCCGAGCGCGACGGCTTCCGCGCCGCACCGGGCAAGATGCCCTTGGACGTGACCCTGGAGTTCCCGCAGGCGAGGCGCATCGCGCGCAGCATCCTCTACGGCTCCTTCGCCGACAACGACAAGTGCACCCCGACCGCCTTCACCGTCCAGGTGCGGGTCGGCGGAGCGTGGCAGGACGTCGACCAGGTCAAGGTCCCACTCGACGGCACCGTGCTCCGGCTCGAGGGCCAGCTCCAGCGCCTGACCTGGTACGACGACCCTTGGATCTTCGTCAGTGATTTCCCGCCGGTGATGGCCGACGCCATCCGCTTCCACGTCACTGCCACCAGCTTCGGGCAATGGCCGGTGGACACCATGGGGCTGTCCGGGCTGCCGCAGCGCCTGCACCTGCGCGAGCTCCAGGTCTTCGGCCCCTAGGTCGGGCGCCGGCGCTTTGCCGGCGGCGGCGGCGGCGGCGCGAGGGTGCCGCGCTCAAGCAGGGCGACCGGCACCAGGTCGGGAGTTCCGCCATCGAGCAGCAGGGCGACCGAGCGGCGTCCGAGGCGGTGACGGTCGACCGCCATGGTCGACAATGGCGGCACGCAGAATTCACCCGCCTCGATGCCATCGAAGCCGAGCACGCTCACCTGGTCGGGGACGCGCAGCCCCTCGGTGTGCAGACGCTGGATGGCGCCGATGGCCATGAGGTCGTTGCCGGCGACCACCGCGCTGGCATTGAGCCCGCGCGCGAGCGCCTGGTCCATCGCCTGGTGGCCGGCCGCCACCGAGCCGCAGCCCGCCGCAGCGACCACCACCGGGTGGTCGCCAGCGCGCAGCCCGGCGGCGCGCAGCGCCGCCAGGTAGCCGGCGCGCACCTCGAGCCAATGGCAGGTGGTCTCGCCGCTGTTGAGGTGCACCAGGCGGCGGTGGCCGAGGCTGATGAGGTGGGCAGTGCCGCGCTGGGCCCCGCCGCGATCGTCGGGGCGCACCTGCGGCAGGCCGGGGATCTCCTCGTTCACCGACAGCACCGGCAGGCCGCCGGCTTGAAAGAGGGCAGCGCGCGTGCGGTTGCCGGAACCGACCAGGATGAGCGCGCCGCGCAGGCGCAGGCTTAGCACCGCGCCAGCGATGTCCTCGGGGGTGCGCCAGGCGGGATCGTCGAACAGCAGCTGCATGCCGCGCGCCTCCGCCTCCGCGCGCATGCCGGCGAAGACGTCGCGGAAGTACATCGCCTCGCTGCCGCTCAGCGCCGCCGGGCCCCAGCCCGAGAACACCAGCGCCGCGGCTTGGCTGGCGTCGACCAGGCGGCGGGCGGCGGCGGTGACGTAGGTGCCACTGCCGCGGCGGCGGGCGAGCAGGCCGCGCGCCACCAGCTGGTCGACCGCCTGGCGCGCGGTGAGCAGGCTGATGCCGAAGCGATCGACCAGGGCGCGGTCGGTGTGGAAGCGCGCCCCCGCCGCCAGGTCGCGCGCCACCATCTCGCCCTCCAGGCGCACGGCGAGCTGATGGTAGAGTGGCAGCGCAGAATCCCGCAGCAGGGCAGCGGGAGCGGCGCCGCGGGCTGGCAGCGGGCGGGCTCGGCGCGGCATGGCACCTCGGTGATACCCACGATCCGGCGGCGCATGGCCGGTGCAATCGCTCTCGCGCGTCCCGGCCTGGGCGACTGGCCATTGGCCGGTAATGCCCGCGCCCTACCCTCGTCCCCAGTCCGTCCCCACCGCCGGAGAGCTCCGCCATGCCGCCACCCGCACCCCGGCCAGCTGCCACCCACCATGACGACCTGCCGGTCGGACAGCTGCTCGGTCGCCGCGAGGCGCTCGCGGCGCTGGGAGCGCTCGGCTGCGGAGTGATGCTCGGCTGCGGCGCCGAGGAAGGCGCCGCCGGTGGCGCGCGCGTGTCGCTACCTGGCGGGCCCGAGGGCGCCTTCGCCGATTGCGTGGTCCGCCCGGCGCAGACCGAGGGCCCCTTCTTCGTCGATGGCACCGCTGAGCGCTCCGACCTCGCCGCCGACCGCCGCGGCAAGCCCGACCTCGGGGTGCCGTTGGCGCTCGAGCTGCGCTTCGCGCTGCTCGGGGCCACCGTGAGCGCGCTCAGCGGCGCGCGCATCGATATCTGGCAGTGCGACGCCCAGGGGCGCTATTCCGATGAGCCCGGTCAGGGCCCGGGCCCGGTGCCGGTGGCAGCCAACTATCTGCGCGGCTTCCAGACCAGCGATGCAGAAGGCCGGGTACGCTTCGCCACCGTCTACCCCGGCTGGTATTCCGGGCGCACCGTGCACATCCACGTCAAGGCGCGCTGGGGCGGCGCGGCGGATCACCAAAGCTTCACCTCGCAGTTCTATTTCGACGACGCCCTCACCGACACCGTGCACGCCAATCCCGCCTACGCCCAGCTTGGTCAGCACCGCACGCGCAACGCCATGGATGGGATCTTCACCCAGGGCGGCGATCAGCTGCTGCTGCGCCCGGAGCGGGTGGACGCCGGCTACCGCGCCGCCTTCGGCTTCGGCATGCTCTGCTGCTAAGACCAGGTCCTGGCCTGAGCGGACGCCCGGCACACCCACCCTGGTGGCAAGCGCGGGCGCGGGTGCAGAATGGCGGCGGGCCGCATGCCGCCGCCCGCACCTGGAGTCCGCCATGCCGCGTTTTGCCATCGCCAACACCGTAGCTGCTGCCACCGCTGCCGCCGCTGCCCCCCTCTGGCGCCCTGGCCCCTGGCTCGGGGCGCTGATGCTGGTGATGGCCGGGGCTCTGATGCTGTGTGCCGACGACGCTGCGGCGCTGCGCGAGGCGGTGGAATGCCACCCGCGCGCCGGGCT
>JAYVMM010000173.1:0-5054 GCA_043758975.1 Planctomycetota bacterium
CATAGTCATGGACCAAGCATCGCCACATACCTCTGCAAGGACAATGGCCTTCATTAATTCCCAATCGAGGCTTCACGTTTTCTATCTGCCTCCGTACTCCCCAAAGTTTAACCCAGATGAATATGTGTGGAATCACCTTAAGCATCAAGAACTTAAGTGGCATCAGGCCAGAAATAAAAACGAGTTGATGGATATTGCCGGGGAAAAGCTAAAGGCTATGGCCAAAGACAAGAATCTTATTAGGGGTATATGGTTCAGGTGTTGTATTGCAGAACTTATGAATTGATCTATATGCTCGCGGCTCCGCCAAGCAGAGCCGGTCGCTCTCCATGACTGAGAAGAGCCCCGCGGCATGCTGGGCGGCATCTTTTGAAGCGATCATCATCCAATTCTTACTGCCGACGACGATCATTCTGAAAGTGCGCTCGACGTCGTTGTTTTCAATTGGCAATTCGCCGTTGGACCATTCGACCGCCCGCACGGCTTTTTTCAGAGCAATTGAGATAGCAGGGTCTTCGCCGGCACCACCAAGGGTTCGCCGGGCCTGGCGAAGCAGTCGGCATGGACATAATCGGCGTTTACCACCACCTGGAAGGCGAAGGGGGCCTTCGTCTGGCCCTGGAAATGGCGCAAGGAATCGCTGAGCGAGGCTTCCCCATGCTTGACCTCGGCGAGGAACCATGGTTTGCCATCGCGAATGACGATGAAGTCGACTTCGTGCTTCTCCTTGTCGCGCAGGTAGCCGAGCTGGAACTTTCCATAGCCGAGATCATTCCACCCTTCGACCGCCTTGAGCAAATGGCAGCCGACGAAAGTCTCGGCGCGGTTGCCAGGGTCATCGATGTCGGCCCAGTCGCGCAGGAACCACTTTGGCTCCTTGCGGAGGCTGCGCATGACATTGGCGAACCAGGGCCTGATCAGGAATCCATGGTGAAGATTGCTGAGCGCATCGCACCACCTCTTCACCGTTTCAACTCCAACCTGGATGTCCTTGGCCAGATTGCTATAGATGATCTGGTGCCCCGAACGCAGGGCCAGGATCCGGACCAGCACCGCAAGCTGATCGAGCTGCTGGATGTGGGTGAGGTCACGCGCATCCTCGCGCATGAGTTGCTGCATGCGCAGGGACTGCCAGCGAGAGGAGAAACGCGGATCGCGTCTGAGGAAGGGCTCGGGATAGCCGCCATAGCGCCAGAGCGCGGCAAAGGAGTTTTCCTCGGGACGGCGTGGTGGCCGAATGATGGTCGTGGCATCAGGCAGATCGGTGGTGATGGTCTCAGCCACGGAGAACGGGTGCATGTGGTAGATGAAATACCGCCCCATGAGACTGTCGCCGATGCGACGATAGGTGTCGAGGCGGCTCGACCCGGTGACGATGATGCGGATCTGGTCCTGGTAGGTGTCGAAGAAGCCCTTCAAGAGTTGCTTCCATCGAGAATGCTTATGGAGCTCATCGAAGAGGGCCGCTGCCGGCTCCCCCCTCAACCGGCTGAGTCCGAGATGGTCGGCTAGCTGAGCTGGACCGCGGAGGAAGATCTCGCGGTCATCGATGTTGTCCCAGTTGAGGTAGGCCTGCGACCGGTTTCGGCACGTCGTGGTCTTGCCGACCTGGCGCGGCCCGCTGACGAAGGCCATTTGGCGATTGGTGGCCAAGTGCTCAGCGAGCATGGAATCGTAAAGGCGGGTGACCGTCTTCATGGTGACTAATATCGACATCATCGTAAATTGGTCAAGACCATTTTACGATCTATAGAATAATGGTAACTCACCACAATCCCTGAGCAGAGGTGTGCTTCCCAACTGCTACTCGTTAGCGGACGACCAGGAGCATGCGCGCCGGCGCGCGTCCGCCCGGGAGCGCTCCGGCGATTGTGCCGCCGCCGCTCACGGCGCCGGAGCCACAGTCACCACGCCGGCGCCCGCGTAGCCGTTCACCGCGATATCGTACATGCACTCCGCCCGCACCGGCGGTCTGGTGAAGGTGCCGGGCGTCACCGCGCGCACCAGGTAGCTGGTGGTCAGCCGCCACCGGCCCTGCTCCGCCTGGTACAGATCGCCCATGGTCAGGAAGCGGTCATCGCGCATCTCGCAATGCAGCTCGGTTTGCGCTCCCGCATTCGGAATGGCGGACGAGGTGGCGAGCCGCTGGTTTTCGATCTCGAAGCACGCCGGCAGGAGGTCCTCGACCACCACCCCGTGGTAGGAGTGGTCGCTCTCGACCGTGATGGTGACCCGCACCAGATCCCCGCTCACCAGGGCGGCGGGGTTGACCGGGCGATCCTTCTCATCCTGCCAGCTGCGGGTCAGGTGCAGGCCGTGCTCGGCGTCCGGGCCCGGCTTGAGCGGGACGCCGCTCGCATTCCAGGTCAGCCAGGCGCGCGCTCGCGCTTCGCCCTCGATGGTCGCTTCGATGGTGGTGGCGCGCTCGCCCGACCAGCGCAAGGTCGGGCCGGCGGCGGGGGTGCCCACCGCCGCGCCGTCGATGATGAGATGCACTGCCGCCGGCGGCGGCTCGCCGGCAGTGCGCTGCAGGTAGCGCCCGAGGGCGAAGAGCGCGAAGGCGGTGTCCTGGGTGCTGGACCAGGGGGCCTGGTGGGCGAGCTCGCTGGCCAGGCCCGGCAGGCCGGGATGGTCCGGCGCCACGCTGAGCAGGGTCATCAGCGTCACCGCGCGGTCGCGCACGGGAGAAGCGAGATCGCCATCGAGGTGGCGATCCGCGCGCATCGCCGGCAGGCGCTCGGGGAGCAGCGCGGTGGCGAGGTCCTTGCGCCCGGCCTCCATCCAGGCCGCCGCCAGCCAGGACCTGGTCGACGGTCCGATCTCCGCCTCGTTGCGGCGATCGGCGAGCACCGTTTCGAGGCGCTGCATCAGCCCATGCGCTGGCTGGCCGGCGAGCGCCAGGACGTAGCAGGCGTAGGCCTGGGTCTCGGCATCGCGCCATTCGTTCCCGGTCTCCAGCCGGCGGCACGCCGAGAGCATGCGGCGCAGGAATTCCGAAGGTACAACATGCCCGGCGCGCTTGGCTTCGACCAGGAAATGGGTGGCGTAGACCGTCGCCCACGACCACAGCGGACGCGATCCCGGCCACATCGCCAGGCCGCCCTCGGTCTCCATCGCCTGCAGCATGGTGATGCCGAGGGCCAGGCGCCGCTCGATATTGGCGGGCAGGAAGAGGTCGGGCGCGATCTGCTCGCCGAGCTCGTGCAGGTGCACCAGGGGGAAGCAGGCCGAGGTCACCTGCTCGGCGCAGCCGTAGGGATAGCGGTAGAGGTAGTCCAGGCCGCGGGGCAGGGCGAGGGTGGGGCGCGGCGCCAGGCGCACCTCCACGCCGCCGCTGCCGGGCAGGAAGCCCGATGGGACGGCGATGCGCAGCGGCATCCCGGGCTCGACCTTCTCCTCGCCGCCGATGGTCTGGCGCGGCGCCGCCGGGCGCACCGGCAGCTCGACCTCGTCGCTGGTGGCGAGGGCGGTGGTGGCGCCATCCGGCAGGATCTCGACCGCGATGCGCGCGTGCGCCACCCCGCTGCCCTGCTGGGCGTTGACGGTGAAGGCGATGGTGGCGTCGGCGCCGGCGGCGATGCGGCTCTGCGCGCTGGGCGTCGCCGTGCTCAGCAGCCCTCCCTCCGGCAGCTCCAGGCGCGCGCGCAGCGTGCCCGCCGCGCCGGTGAGGTTGGTGACCGCCGCGCTCACGCGGAAGGCGTCTCCCGGCGCGGCGAAGCGCGGCCAGCCGGCCTGCAGGACCACCGCGCCCCGGACCGTGCAGGCGCGCTCGCCCATGCCGGCGCGATCCTCTGCGGCGCCGACCGCCATCACGCGCAGGCGGCCATTGAAGCCGGTCGGCAGGGCGAATTCGGCGTGGATGCGCCCCTGCGCGTCAGCGGTCAGCAGACCCGACCATAGGGCCACCGCCGCCACCCGGCGGGCGCTGACCGGCGACTGGTAGCGTGCCAGGCTCATGGCACGCGGCTGCTCATCGCCGCCGATCGGGCTCTCGCCCGCAGGTCGCTCGAGCTCGGGCAGCAGGTCGCCGTAGCTGTCCCAGGTCTCGACTCCCAGACCGCGCGGGCGGGTGAGCCAGGCGAAGGGGTCCGGCGTATGGTAGTCAGTCAAACGCAGGATGCCCTCGTCGACCGCGGCCACGGTGACGGTCGCCCCCGGGACCGGTGCGCCATCGGCGCCATGCAGCTGGCCGCTGACCGCCAGGGTCGTCCCCGGCGCCTGGGCCTCCGCCACCCCGAGGTCGACCTGCAGGCGACGGTGCGTTTCATCGGTACGTGCCCGCGCCACCCCCCAGGCGCGGTGGATGGCCAGTTCCTTTGTGGGTGCGACCCGGCGGATCACCTGCACACAGACGAAGGCGTTGGGCGACCACTCCGCGGTCACCGGCAGGCGGACCTCGCAGGCGTTGCCGGCCATCTCCACCACCCGCGCCTCGATGACGTGGTCGGTGCACACCGTCAGCAGCGCCCGGCCCGCGAAGGGCGCGCGTACGCTGACCAGCGCCTCGGAGCCGATGGTCAGGGGCGGTGCGGCATTGCCCGGTGGTGCGACCGCCACCACCACCGCCGCCGGTGCCGGTGCAGGCGCTTGGCCGGGCGCCTGGTTGGGCGCCCGGTTAGGCACCTCAGTCGCAGGTGGCGCCGGACGCACGCTGATCTCGCAGTGGTCAGGACGCTCGCGGTTGACCGATTCCCGCCAGCCGGCGGGGGCGCCGGGCTGGTAGGACAGGCTGACCATTTGCTTCGACGCCTGCCACTCGGCACACACCACGTAGGAGCCGTAGGGCAGTTCCGCCGGCAGGGTCCAGCGCCCGCCCGCGGCGCCGACCTCGACCATCACCGCCTCGCCATGCGGCTCGAGCACGCTCTTGGACTGGTACCTGTCGATGCCGTGCTCGCGCACGATCACGGTGTTCCAGTACTGTTCGTAGATGCGCACCGACGCCCGCCCCGCCTCGGGCGCGGCGGCGGGGGAGGCGATGCGAAGGAAGAGGTCGGTCGCGCCCGCGCGTGATTCCAGCCGTGCACCCAGCCAGATGCGCACCGGATGCAGGG
>JAYVMM010000174.1:0-3908 GCA_043758975.1 Planctomycetota bacterium
GAACGGCCAGACTGCTTCAGCGATGCCTGAAGGCAGTCACATCCGAAACGACACAGGCGGTCGCGGTGCTCGACGATGATATGACGAGGAGTGGTGCTCAAGACGGCTTGCGGCCGATTGCGGTTCCCATTGAGTCTGCTGCCAATTTCAGTAACCGTGTCCACCACGGGAAGCTTGAGTTTCTCAGCACAGGCCATGATGCGGGATCCCCTGCGGTAGCCTCTCAATAGAGTCTATATAGACCCATGTAAAAATCAATGGCGCCGTTGGGTTAGGTCCTTCGATGCTGTCCGCTAGTCGAGATCCTTCTTCTTATCGGAGGATGAGACCCGAGCATACACCATGTACTGAGCCTCACTCTTCACCGGCGGATAAACAAGAATCGTGTCCGTATAAAGCGGCTGCGATGGAATTGGTAACGTATCGTAGTGGAACAACCTGTAGGCGGTTGCCCTCGAAAGCCCCTCCTGTCGCGCCCATTGCATCAACTTCATGACATCAAAAGAAAACAAAAGAGTGCAATTTTGTCAACTGGTTACAGCCCCGCGCTCACGCGCCGCCATCATGGCGCCATGCCCACCCTCTACACCTACGCCAAGTGCGCGACCTGCCGCGCCGCCACCGCCTTCCTCAAGCGCCGTGGCGTGTCCTTCACCGAGAAGCCGATCCGCGAGCAGCCGCCCTCGCTCGCCGAGCTGCGCGCGATGCTCGCCCACTACCGCGAGGTGCGCCGGCTGTTCAACACCAGCGGAAAGGACTACCGCGAGCTGAGGATCGGCGCCAAGCTGGCGCAGCTGACCGACGCGCAGGCGCTCGCGCTCCTCGCCGGCAACGGCAACCTGGTCAAGCGGCCTTTCGTGCCGCTGCCCGGCGGTGGCGTGGTCGGTTTCGAGGAGGAGGAATGGGAACGCCGGGTGGTGCGCGCAGCGGCCCCTAGGGCGCGGTGAAAATCCTCATCCAGGAGGGCAAACACCTCATGGACAGCGACCGCGCGCGCTGCTATCGTCGATGGTTGGATGCGCCTGCAGGCCCTTCCGCGTGGCCGGCGTTGGCGTGGCGCCGGCCTCTCGGGGGCGCGACGGAAAAACTCAATCCGGACCGGCGCCGACGACCGCGCGCGGCAACGCTCCGGTGGCGACCGTGTATAACCGCCCAGGACACCCGCCCATGCCAATTTCCTCCGCCTCCATCGCCGCGTGCCCGCCCCGGGCCGGCAGCCTGCTCGCCGCTGCCTTCGCCATCGCCTGCCCATTCATGGGTGTGGTGGGCTCAGCCCGGGGCGCCGAGGAGGTCATCCACACCTTCACCAAGATCAAGCTTTCCGACGAGTTCTACAGTGAAGGCGCCACCTTCGGCGACTTCAACCACGACGGCGTGATGGACATCGTCTCCGGGCCGTTCTGGTGGGAGGGCCCCGATTTCAAGGTCAAGCACGAGTACTACTCGGTCAAGCCCACCGATCCGGCGCACACCTACTCGAAGAACTTCTTTGCCTACGCCTATGACGTCAACGGCGACGGCTGGACCGACATCGTCATCATCGGCTTCCCCGGGGAGCCGGCATACTGGTACGAGAATCCGCAGGGCAAGTCCGAGGCATGGACCCGCCATCTCATCATGGATTCGGTCGACAACGAGTCGCCCACCTTCACCCCGCTGCTCCCCGATGGAAAGCCGGTGATCGTCTGCACCACTGGCGGCAAGATCGGCTACGCCGCTCCCGACCCCTCTGACGTGACCAAGCCGTGGCCCTTCCACGCCATCTCGCCTAAGGGCGGCTGGGGGCGCTTCACCCACGGCCTCGGCGTGGGCGATGTCAACGGCGACGGGCGCAAGGACATCATGATGTCCGACGGCTGGTGGGAGCAGCCGGCGTCGCTCGCCGGCGACCCGGTGTGGAACTTCCACAAGGCCGATCTCGGGCGGGGCGGCGCGCAAATGCACGCCATCGACCTCAATGGCGACGGGCGCGCCGACATCATCACCAGCGTCACCGCGCACGAGTTCGGCCTCGCCTGGTACGAGCAGCTCAGTGATGGCGGCTTCAAGCAGCACCTCATCATCGGCGATAAGCCGGAGCAGAACCGCTACGGCCTGGTGATCTCGGAGATGCACGCGGTGGCGGTGGCCGACATGGATGGCGACGGCCTGCCCGACATCATCACCGGCAAGCGCTATTGGGCGCATGGCCCCAAGGGCGACCCGCAGGCCGATGCGCCGCCGGTGCTCTACTGGCTCAAGCAGCAGAAGGCGGCCGACGGTACGATCGACTTCCTGCCCTTCCTGATCGACGACGATTCCGGGGTCGGCACCCAGGTGGTGGTCGGCGATATCAACGGCGACAAGCTGCCTGACGTGGTGGTGGGCAACAAGAAGGGCACCTTCGTCTTCATCCACCACACCAAGCAGGTGTCGCACGAGGAGTGGCTGCAGGCCCAGCCCAAGCCGCTCAAGCCCTGACGCTTCCCGCCCGGCACCAAGGTCAGCCCATGCTGCACGCCCGCACTTCTGTCCTCGCCCCCGCCGCCCTTCTGCTGTTCGCCGCCGCGCTCGGCGGCCAGGACGGCCTCGCGCCCCTGGAGGGGGTCAAGGCGATGCAGCTGCCGCCCGGCTTCAGCGTCTCCCTGGTCGCCGGTGAACCCGACCTGGTGCAGCCGGTGGCCTACTGCATGGACGACCGCGCGCGGTTGTGGGTGCTCGAGAACACCGCCTACCCCAATTGCCCGGGCGAGAAGAACAACCGCATCCACCTCTTCACCGATGCCACCGGCGAGGGCAAGACCTGGACGCACCAGGTGGTCTACGACCACCTCCCCTTCGCCACCGGAATCCAGATCGGCTTCGGCGGCCTGTGGGTCGGAGCGCCGCCGAACCTGCTATTCCTGCCGCTCAAAGGCGATGCCGTCGGCGAGCCGCAGGTGATGCTCGACGGCTGGGGCTGGGAAGACACCCACGAGACGCTCAACAACTTCTGCTGGGGCCCGGACGGCTGGCTCTATGGCACCCAGGGCGTTTTCACCCATTCCAAGGTCGGTGTCCCGGGCACCCCGGACGACCAGCGCGTGGGCATCACCGCCGCGGTGTGGCGCTACCATCCGCAGACCAAGAAATTCGAGCGCTGGTGCGAGGGTGCGAGCAATCAGTGGGGCATCGACTGGAACGACCAGGGCGAGGCCTTCTTCACCGCCTGCGTCATCCCCCACCTCTACCACGCCATCCAGGGTGCGCGCTACCAGCGCCAGGGCGGCGAGCACTTCAACAAATTCACCTTCGCCGACATCAAGACCATCGCGCAGTTCGGCTACGAACGCGCCGCCTACTGCGGCGCCACCATCTACCTCGGTGGGCTGTTCCCGGCGGAGTACCGCAACACGCTGTTCTTCAACGACATCCACATGAGCAAGGTGCGCTACGAGGGGCTGACGCGGCAGGGCTCCGGTTACGTCGACAGCAAGCGCCCCGACTTCCTCGACGCGCACGATTCGTGGTTCCGTACCCTCAGCCTGCAGTACGGTCCGGACGGTTCGCTCTTCCTCAACGACTGGTTCGACAAGGTGCACTGCCATCAGCAGCGCGCCGAGACCGACCGCAGCAACGGGCGCCTCTACAAGATCACCTACCAGGGGGTCAAGGCGGTCACCGTCGACCTCGCTACCGCGAGCGATGAGCAGCTGGTCAAGGCCCAGCTCAACGAGAACGAGTGGTATGTGCGCCATGCCCGCCGCCTGCTCCAGGAGCGCGGCGGCAGCGCAGCGGTGCGCCAGGGCCTCAGCGCCATCCTCACCGGCAATCCCGACGAAACGCGCAAGCTGCGCGCGCTGTGGGCGCTGCACGTCACCCATGGCCTGAACGAGGAGCTGCTGCTGGCCCAGCTCAAGAGCCCGCTCGAGTACCTGCGCGCGTGGTCC
>JAYVMM010000175.1:0-1525 GCA_043758975.1 Planctomycetota bacterium
GGAATACCAGTTCTACGCCGAAAGCTGGTCATGGTGCGGATACCTGCTCAGGAGCGCGCAGGGGCAGGCGCTGATCGCTGCGCTCCTCACCACCCTGCGCAGCGGCACTGATGCCGACCCCGCCTGGCAGGCTGGCAATCTCGAGGTGCTCGCGGGGGCGTGGGAGCAGCACCTGCGTACACGCATCGTGGCGCAATGAGCGGGCCGCCCGCGTCCAAGCGACCGCCCTAGCTAGACGGCTGCGGTGGTCGCCGGCGGCGCCGCGCCGATCATCGCCAGCAGCGGGGCGAGCAGCTCGGCTGGCGCGCCGCCCGCGCCGACCGCTCCAACCGCTCCAGCCGCAAGGTCGCCGAGGTCGATCCCGGGATGCCGCCGCAGAGCTTCGCCGGCGAGCTCTGTGGCGAGCTGCTTGAGCAGGGTGACGCCGTCATGGAAGCGGCGTTCGAAGGCCTCATCGTCAAGGGTGTCGGTGAGCTTGCGGTTGAGCTCGACCATGAAGGGGACCTGGGCGCAGTTGACGAAGCCGGCGGCGACCACCGGGTTGCCGGCCTCGCTCCAGCGGCGCAGCAGGGCCTGGACGTCGCCATTGAGGCGGATGGCGCGCTTGAGGCTGCGCCGGATGCGCAGCAGGGCCGGGAGGTCGCACAGCCGCCCATGGCAGAAGATCGAGGCGCTCACCGTCCAGTAGTAGGACCAGTCCCAGACGATCTTCAGCGACATCACCAGGGCATTGCCGTAGATCGGGTACTGGTTCTCGAAGAGGGTGAGGTTGCTGGAGAAGAGCGCGAAGTAGAGCGTGTTGTAGGCCGGCACCAGATCGGCTATCGGCCTGCCGGCGAGATCCTCGGTGATCAGTGAGGTGGCCATGGTGTTGCCCATGGCGATGTAGTCGCTGCCGGGCGAATAGAAGGGATCGAGGAAGGCGCAGGCCTCGCCGACCAGGCACCAACGCTCCTGGTCGAAGGCGGTGGCGCAGCCGTAGGAGTAGTCCTTGAGCAGGCGGAAGTCCTGCAGCAGCTCGCGCTTGCCCTCAAGCTTGGTTCTGCACTGCGGTTCGTGGCGCGCCAGCCAGTCGAGCGCCTTGTCGTAGGAGGACATGGTCTCGAGCGGGTGCATGCGCGCATCGACCACGATGCCGACGCTGGTCGAGCCCGAGCCGAGCGGGATCAGCCACACCCAGTAGCCCGGGCCCATGAGATGGTTGGTGCTCAGCCAGCGCCGCCGCCCGGAGGTGCGCGCCTGCCACGCCTCATCCTCGCACCAGTCGTCGAGCGCGATGCGCTCCTGGTAGCGGAACCACACCGCGTTGGCCTGGTGGCCGACCTTGCGCGCGAGCCCGAGCCGGCGCTTGAGCAACCCGGAGCGCCCGCTGGCATCGACCAGCCAACGGCAGCGCAGGCGGCGCTCCGCACCGCCCTCCTCCTGCACGGTGACGGCATGATCGGCGCCGCCGCTGCCCAGCTCGACGCCGCGGATGGCCGCGCCATGGCGGAAGTCGGCGCCCAGCGCCAGCGCCTGCTCACCG
>JAYVMM010000176.1:0-8902 GCA_043758975.1 Planctomycetota bacterium
GGCACCAGAAGATGTTCGCCTGCACATCGCATTCCTGGTCGATGTCGCCGAGCTTCTTGTCCAGCACCAGCACCTGGTCGAAGAGCAGGATGGCGTCGACGGCCCGGGCGGGGGTGGCACTGGACTCCTTCATCGCCGTCATCGCCGCCGCCAGCAGGGTATTGGCCTGACTGCGCACTGCGCCGTCCTCGGCCGCCGGCAGGCCGGCGGCGAGCGCGCACAGCAGCAGGGCGAGCGCCGGGCGTGAGCGCCGGGGGCGGGATGGGGGCAGTGGTCCAAGGGCTCCGGCACGGGTGGACGGCTGCAGTGGCAGCTGAGGCATCGCTTCTCCGATCGGCAATTTCATGATCGTACTCCGCATTTCACCCAAGCGTTGGCACTGCTCGCGCACCTGGCGTGCGTACGCGACCGCGGCGCTGGCGGCAGTGCAGGGCGGCGGCGCCGGCAGGCAAGCGGCGCCCTGGAGCAGCGTCGCGCGATCGCCATCATCCGGCAGCGTAGGGCGACCGTGAGGTACGCCACTGTGGGAATAACCGACAGCGCGTAGACCCCGACGTGGATGCTGGGGGGTCTTCCGGCTGTCGACCCATCGTTTTGCGCCGACTGCATTTGCGATTCCGGGCCCGGACCACGGTGGCTGCCGCAGGAGGACCCTGGCGACCCCCCGGGCGGGGGATGGCACGCTGTCGTGGCACCCCTACGGTGACGCCATCACCATGCATGTTCCCTGCACCTTCCCGCTGACGCCGCCCGTGCGTCGGTGCGCCGTCCTGCGCGCGGTGCGCGCCCTGCTGCCGAGCATGGCCCTGATCGCTGGCCTGTGGGCACCGCTCGCGGGCGCCGGCGCACCGGAAGCGCTGCGCGACTTCGACGCGGTGGTGGCGCCCTTCTTCACGTCACACTGCACCGAGTGCCATGGCGAGAAGAAGCAGAAGGGCGATCTGCGGCTCGACACCCTGGCGCGCGATTTCGTCAACGCCAGCGCGGCCGGGCACTGGATGGACGTGATGGACCGCATCACCTCCGGCGACATGCCGCCGAAGAAGCAGGCGCGCCCCAAGCCCGAGGAGGTCAACCGCGTCGCCGAGCTGATCACTGCGCAGCTCAACGAGGCCGACGCCGCGCGCCAGGCGGCGGATGGCGAGAAGGTGTCCTACCGCCGGCTCAGCCGCGACGAGTTCCGCAACACCGTCCGCGACCTGCTCGGCATCACCTATGACGCCAGCGATCCCAATGGCCTGCCCGAGGATCCCGACTGGCAGGGGTTCGAGCGCATCGGCTCGGTGCTCACGGTGTCGCCGGCGCACATCGAGAAGTACCTCGCCGCCGCCGAGGCCAACCTCAACGAGGCGCTCGCCATCGGCCCACGGCCCGAGCGGCAAGTCATCCGCTGGAACCCCTTCATGCTGCGCTGGGGCTACCGCTGGCCGAGCATGGAACGCGAGTACCAAGCGCGCGGCAATGCCGACCGCGTGCGCGCCGACATCGTGCCCAACAACGGCGTCAACGGCACCCCCGGCGATAACCAAATGCTCACCCTCGAGCACGCCGGCGAATACCAGGTGCGGGTGCGCCTGAGCGGCCTGCGTCCGAGCGGAGGCTCGCCGCCGCGCCTGAGCGTCAATGCCATCGATCTCGGACGGGTGCTCTATGAAGGCGACGTCGAGGCGCCCGCCGACCAGCCGGTCACCATAGAATTCCGCGCCCACCTGCCCGCCGGCGTGCACCCCATCCGCATCCTCAATGCGGTGCCGGGCCCCAATCCCGAGGACCACTCCGCCCGCCCCTCGGCCGGGCACGCCTTCCTCGATGTGCGCACGCGCGCGCCTTGGCAGGTCAAGCTCACCGATGACGATTTCCGCCCCCTGGTGCCCATCCTGCTGCTCGACTCGGTCGAATGGGAAGGCCCTTTGGTCCCCAGCTGGCCGCCGCCCGCGCACCAGGAGATCTTCTTCGCCGGCGACAGCCCCGACGCGCGCAGCGACTACGCGCGCGAGATCCTCTCCCGCTTCATCGCGCGCGCCTACCGCCGCCCGGCGCGGGTGGAGGAGGTCGAGCGCCTGGTGCAGCTGGTCGAGCGCGAACGCAAGCAGGGTGCGAACTTCACCAACGCGATCCGCACCGGCCTGCTCGCCGCGCTGTGCTCGCAGAGCTTCCTCTATCTGGTCGAGGGCAAGGGCGATGCGCCCAGCGCCACCCTCGACGACTGGGAGCTCGCCTCCCGGCTGTCCTACTTCCTGTGGGGCTCGCTGCCCGACGCCCGCCTGATGGAGCTCACGCGCAAAGGCGAGCTCGGCCAGCGTGAGACCCTGCGCGGTGAGGTGCGGCGCATGCTCAGCGACGCCAAAGCCGAGCGCTTCGCCGACGCCTTCCCGCGCCAATGGCTGCAGCTGCGGCGGGTGGGCATGTTCGCCCCCGACCGCAAGCTCTATCCCGACTACGACGACTACCTGGAGAAGAGCATGGTCGCGGAGACCACCGGGTTCTTCCGCGAAGTGCTGCACGGCAACCTCGGCCTGCGCGAGTTCCTCGACAGCGACTGGACCATGCTCAACGAGCGCCTGGCCCGGCACTACGGCATCAGCGGGGTGGCGGGCGAGGCGATGCGGCGGGTGGCCCTGGGCCCCGACGCCCATCGCGGCGGCCTGCTCACCCAGGCCAGCATCCTCAGCTTGACCTCCGACGGCACCCGTCACCGCCCGGTGCATCGCGGCAAATGGATCCTCGAATCGATCATCGGCAAGGCGCCGCCGCCGCCGCCGGCGAACGTGCCGGCGATCAAGGTCAGCGCCGCCAACCAGCCCAAGGCCTCGCTGCGGGCCAAGCTCGAAGACCACCGCGAGGACGCCAATTGCGCTGCCTGCCATCGCAAGATCGACCCGCTCGGCCTGGCCTTCGACAACTATGATGCGATCGGCCACTGGCGCACGGTGGAGACGGTGCGCGACGGCGCTGGCGCCGATCCCGCGATCGACCCCAGTGGCGAGCTGCCCGACGGGCGCACCTTCACCGACGCCGCCGGGCTCAAGCACCTGCTGATCGCCGACCTCGACAAGTTCGCCGCCGCCTTTTGCGAGAAGCTGGCGACCTACGCCCTGCGCCGCGGCATGACCTTCGCCGATCGCCGGGCCCTGGTCGCGATCGCCGCCCAGAGCCGCGGCGCGGACTACCAGCTGGCGACCCTGATCGAGAACCTCGTGCTCAGTGAGCTCTTCCGTGCGCGCTGACCTCTCTGCCCCCGCTGCCAAAGCGGCCCGCGCCGCCCGCGTCCTCCTGCTGGCCTACGTGCTGGTGGCCGGCGGGCGCGCCGCCGCGGCGGACCAGGTCGATGCGAAGTTCCCCTTCCGCACCGACTGGGCCAACCAGCAGCTGCCGTGGTACCAGGTCAAGGTCGGCGAATTCCCGCCGCACCATTCCGACCATCGCGTCGGCGGCGAACTGATCGCCGCCGATTACATCCACCGCAGCGGGGTGATGCGGCGGGACGGCACCGGCGAGCTGATGCCCTTCACCATGCCGCCCTACGCCTCGGTCTACTACCTCAACGCCGAGGCCGACCTGCGCGACGTGCCGCTGGGCACCTACTTCCTGTTCTTCCTCAACCAGGATGCGCACGGCGACTTCACCGTGCTGGCGACCATGCAGGACGAGTTCACCATGCTCGCCAACCATGGCTTCACCTATCGCATGGACAGCCTGGAGGCGCCCAAGCCAGGCGTGCGCAAGCTCGCGGTGGTGAAGATGAAGGGGGGCGACAACCCGAGCGAGGTCGGACGCAATGAGCTCAATGTCGACGAGCGCACGCGGGTGTGGAAGGGCTCCACACGCATCGCCCTTGCCGACCTTGCGCCCGGCGACCTCCTGTTGCCCAACCTCAGCGGCACCGGCGCGCAGCGCCCGCGGCGCTGCACCGACCTGTGGGTGGGGGTCGAGGCCCAGCGCCAGGCGAGCGAGGAGCAGCGCAAGCGCCACACCACCTTCACCCGCGAGCGCGGCCTGCCGGCATGGATCGACCGCGTCGATGGCCACCAACTCACGCTCACCCTGCTCGCCTGCGAACCCGCCGCGCTGGCAGGGCTGCTCAAGGACGAGAACATCGATCCCGCGCAATGGGCCAAGGAGCACCAGGCGGTGCAGGTAGTGGTGGCGGACGAGAACCTGCGCACCTACTGGCCGGTGGTGACCAAGCGCAGCGGCAACCTGCGCGAGAGCCTGCCCGCCCCGGGCGACTGCTACGGGTGCGGCGGCGTGCGCTGGGTGATCGCGGTCGACGGCCTGCTCGAAGGGTTCCGCGCCGGGCGCAACGTGCGCGTCTTCCCGCACACCTGGCCGGTCAAGGACATGCCCTTCGGCGAGGGCGTGCACGCGAGCGGGCACGACATCGACGAGCCGCCGGAAGCGCTCGAGCTGGTGCCTGGCGACTACCCCTACCGCACCGACTTCGGCAACCCCGGCCTGCCGTGGTACCGCCTCAGCCGCGGGCACTTCCCGCCCGACCACTCCGCGCACCAGGTCATCGCCGACTTGGTCGAGGTTGCCGCCGGAGAGCGCGCGGCGGTATTCCGCCTGGTGCCCGGTGGCGAGACCCGGCGCATCGCCCTCGCGCCCTGCGCCGCGGTGCTCGTGCATGGCGCCGAGGGTTCGCTCTCTGAGCTGCCGCCGGGCCTGCGCTGCAGGCTCGCCCTCCACCCCGACGACAAGGGCGACTTCACCATCGCCAGTGCGGTGCGGGACGAGTTCAGCTGGATGGCCGGCAACACGGCGAGCTACCGCCTGGTCGAGATCCGCCTGGAGGAGGGCCGCCTGTTCGTCGCCCACCAGACCGTGGCGGTCAAGGTCGACTACCAGCTTGAAGATCGCCTGGCGCCCGATTTCGGTCGCTGCGAGCTGCTGGTCGACGGCCAGACCCGGGTGTGGAAGGGCAGCGCGCGCATCGCCCTCGCCGACCTGACGCTGGGCGATGTGCTGATGGTTGCGCTCAATGCGCCCGGGCGGGTGAGCGACCTGTGGGTCGGAGCCGACACCGCCAAGCACCTCACCGACGAGCAGCGCGAGCGCCAGCGCGCAGCGACCAGGGCGCTCGGCGCCCCGGCCTGGATCGACGCCATCGACGGCAAGCGCGTGACGGTGACCTTCTTCGCCGGGGTGCGCCGGGACTTCGGCGCGGTGATCAGCGGCGAGCCGCGCGGCAAGCAGGTCACGGTGGTGCCCTGCGACGACCTCCTGCACGCGCAGGGGCCAAATGAGAGCATGGGCTTCATCGACCGTCCGCGCGATGACGAGTCGGACGGCTCCTTCGGCGGCAGCGGTGCGCACTGGCAGCTCGAAGCGGCCAAGCCTGAGCTCCACCATGTGGGCGAGATCGTGCGCGTGTCCAAGCAGGGCGGGGGCGCGCCACCGCCCGCCACCCCGCCCGCCAAATGAGCGCGCGGCGCGCGGTCTGCGCGCCGGCGCCCATGCCCGCGCACCCCTGCTCCCGCTAGAAGCGCCAGCCGAGCGCGGCGCGCGCCTTCCAGGTCGGCACCAGCTGGGCAGCGGAATTGTGCTCGATGAGTGGCAGGTCGAAGCCGAGCATGGCGGTGAGCGAGCCATTCCAGCGCATGCTGAGCTCGGGGCCGAGGAAGACGTTGTGGTTGGCGGTGTCGGGGGTCTGCTGGCCGGCGACCCAGTCGTGGCCCTTGCTGTCGCCGGCGAGGTTGAGCTGCAGCCCGAGGTGGCTGCGCAGCTCCATGACCAGGAAATAGCCGATGCTCACCCCGCCGCTCAGCTCGTTGGCGAAGCGGTAGAAATAGGCGCCCTCGGTATGGTAGATGTAGAAGATCTGCGCCGCGGCGTACCAGCGCCCCAGGCGGGTGATGGCGTTGGCGCCGAACTCGGGGTCCCAGGCGCCGTCGCCGAGCGCCACGTCATGCCCGCCAACCAGGCTGTTGGGGTCCTGGTCGCCGACCGTGCTGCCGGGCACCTCGCTCTTGAGCTGGCTGGGATCGCCGGTGGGGGCCTTGAGCCCGAGCTGGAGCGAAACCTGGCTGGCGCTGTCGGCGTCGAAGCGGCGCCAGGGCCGGTAGGAGAGCAGCAGCGACGCGTCGCCGATGCCGGCCACGGTGCCGTTCTCGGCGAGGCCGTTGTCGATGCGCCGGTAGGAGCGGCTGAGGTAGGGGACGAAGGCGGTGAGCGAAAGCTGGTCGCTGAAGCGGTAGTCGATGATCGCCTGGGTGGTGGAGCTGTGCTCCCATTGGCCGCCGGCATCGATGCGCTGGCCCTCGTCCTTGGCGGTGTCGAACCAGGTCACCTGCTCGTAGAGGCCGAAGGTCCAGCCGGTGTGCAGGTCGCTGAGCTCGGGCGGCACATGGCAGCCGCAGGAGTCGCAGGCGCTGGCGGCGACGGCGGCGGCGCAGAGCAGCGCGAGGCGCGTCAGGGTGCGCGCGCGGATGGCGCATGGGAATGCTGCTGTGGCGCTGAATGCGGAAGCGGTCATGGATGGTCCTCGCGCGTCCCGGCGGCGCCGGGAGGGGGGTGGAAGGGTGGGGCGGCCCGGCGGCCCGCAATGGGCGCACGGTCCTGGCGCTGTTGGTGCCCTCGGACGGGTGGCAGGCTGGCCAGCGGCCAGCGCGGCGCACCGCGCCGTCCGGGCTCAGGTCAGCTGCGGGCCGCCCGTGGCGGCGGCGTCGGCGGTTCGCCGGCATAGCCGGCGGGCGGCGCTGCGAGCGGCGCGAGCAGGCGCGCGCTGGCGGCGACCGCGGCTGCAGGCAGCGGCAGCAGCTCGGCGATCAGCCATAGCTGCGGCGTCGACGGGGCGGACTTCAGCGGCGCCTTGTGCGCATCGGTGCCAGCAGCCCCGGCGCCGGCGGCGTCGGCTTCCGCTTCCGCGCTGGCCAGGGAGCGCGCGACCTTGCACAGCGCGCAAGGGTGCGCGCCGTCGAGGATCGAGCCCAGGGCAGCGAGCACGCGGTGCGTCTGCACACCTTCGAGGAACATGCCAACCCAGGCGATGGTCTGCAGGCCGGCGGAATGGCCGACGGTCAGCAGCAGGACCAGCGCGAGCGCGCAGTGGCGGCGGGCACGGAAGGGCATCGCTGGCGCAGGCTAGGACCGCCGCTAGCCGCGCAACCGCCGAGCGCGCCCGCTGCCACGTCTCGTGGACGGCGCACCGCGGTTCAACCCGGCGGCGGTGCGGCGAGCTCCTTGCCGTAGGCGAGGAAGGTGACGGCGTCGCTGCGCCGCCAGTCGCGCGCGGGCACGCGCTGGTAGCCGGTGCGTGCAGAGAGGCGGTGGGCAGCCGTCATCGTCGGCTGGGTCGACAGCACCATGCGCGCGCAGTCGCGCTCGCGCGCGCCGTCCTCGCAGGCGGCGAGCAGGCGCCCACCGAGGCCTTGCCCGCGAGCCGCGGGGTGCACCGCGAGCAGCTGCACCTCGCCCTCGCCGGGCTGCGCGATCTGGCGGTACGGGCTGTCGGGTGCGGCGAGGATGACCATGCCGGCGAGGCGAGGCGATGCGCTCGCGCGGGCGAGGATAATGCGCCCCCGGCGGGCGAGCTCATCGGGGGCGGTCAGCTGCCCAGTGCGCTCGCGGCTGGTGTAGCCCGCCTCGACGAAGGTGAGCAGGAGCAGCTCGGCCACCTCCTGGTCGTCCGCCGGTGTGCGGGCGTGGTCGACGAGGGTGATGTGCATGGCGGTGGTCCGGCGGCGGGCGACTTCAGGCCAGCCAGGCGCGCCAGCCGGGCCAGGCCTGGATGAGCGCGGCGATGCGCTGGTAGCCGGCCTGGCCGGGGTGCACGCCGTCGCCCGCCTTGATGTCATTGGCCCAGGCGGGGCTCGCGGCGAGGGGGGAGAAGAGATCGAAGAAGGGGATGCGCAGGGCTGCGCACACCGCCTGCTGACCGCCGGCGAGTTCGCGCACGCGCTGGTTGATGCCATCCTGCTCGTGCCAGCCGAGCGCCGGCGGGCCGATGACCAGGGTCGGTCGCCAGGCGTTGGCGGCGCTGAGGATGCGCTCGGCATGGAGCAGGGATTCCGCCGTGGCGATGCGCCGCACCCCATGCTCCTCGACGCAGTCGTTGACTCCGAAGGAGAACACCAGGCGACCGTCGCAGCCCTCCGGCAGGCGCCGGGCGGCCTCGTCGCGCCAACGCGCGGCGAGCTCGCGGCTGGTGTCGCGCCGGATGCCGAGGTTGTAGGCGGTCAGCTGCAGACCGGCGGCGCGGCCCTGCGCGCACAGCCGCCCGGGCCAGCCGAGGTAGGTCTCGTCGCAAGTACCGTTGACGAAGCTGTCGCCGAAGAAGCACAGGCGCATATCGCCAGCCATGGCCGTTCCTGGTCCGAGATAGGATCTCTCCGCCATGCTCGACCGCTGCTTCCAGCGCGCAATCGCGCGCACGGTGGCCCGCGGCTGGTGGCGTTGATGGGGGAAAGAATTTTCCATTGACTGAATGAATCATTCAGTCATAAACTGGCCATGCCTCCGCCTCCCGCCTCCGATCCGCACAAGCGTCTGTCCGCCCTGATCGAGGCGGCGCTCGCGGTCTTCAGCACGCACGGCTTCGAGCGCGCGCAAATGGCGGATGTGGCGAAGGCGATGGGTGTCGCGGTGGGGACGGTCTACCTCTACGTCGCCGGCAAGGACGCACTCTTCGACCTGGTGGTGCGCTCGAGCGTGCATGCCGGGAGCGATTGGCTGGAGCAGCTCACCCTACCGGTGCCCACTCCCGCCCCCGGCGCGACCATCGCCTTCCTGCGCGAGCTCTTCGGCGCGCGCGCGCACTGGCCCTGCCTCGAAGCGGCGCTCGCACGGGAGCGCGCGGAGGCGGACACCGTGGAGGTGGAATTGCGCGGCATCCTCGCCGAGCAGTACCAGCTGATGGTAGTGCACCGCCGCGGCCTGGTGCTGCTCAGCCGCTGCGCCCTCG
>JAYVMM010000177.1:0-1941 GCA_043758975.1 Planctomycetota bacterium
CAAGCGGCGAGTGGCAAAGGCCGGGCGCGGCGCGGCGGGCACAGCCCCGGTCGCCCCCGCCGCTGCCTCACCACCAGGCGAGCTGTTCTTCAGCGAGCACCTCTACTGCCAAACCTGCGACCTCAGCTTCCCCGACCTCGAGCCCAACAGCTTCTCCTTCAATTCGCCGGTCGGCGCCTGCACGCGCTGCAACGGCCTGGGCGCCAACACCGCGGTCGACCTCGGTAAGCTCATCGTGCCGTCCCTGAGCATCAATCAGGGCGCGGTGGCGGCGTGGGGTGCGCTCGGCGACGAGGAGCGGCAGGCCTGGCACGTCGAGTACCGCCGCGAGCTGCTCGAGCAGCTCAAGATCGACCTCGACCGCCCGTGGAGCAAGCTGCCCGAGGCCAGCCGCCAGCTGGTGTTGCACGGCACCAGCGAGCGGGTGCCGGTGAAGTGGGCGACCACCAACAGCTCGGGCACCTTCAACACCAAGTTCGATGGCGTGGTGCCGTGGCTGACCCGCACCCTCACCGAATCGGACAGCGATTGGCGGCGCGACCGCCTGGCGCAGTACTTCACCTCCACCAGCTGCAGCGACTGCGCCGGCTCGCGCCTCAAGCCGACCTCGGCAGCGGTGCGCATGGGCGCGGGCAGCGCGGCCAAGAGCCTGCCCGAGGTCTGCCATCTCACCATCGGCGAAGCGAGCGCGTACTTCGCGGCGCTCAAGCTGACCGGCGGTGCCGCCCAGGTCGCCGGCGGCGTGCTCAAGGAGGTCCAGGCGCGGCTGCGCTTCCTCATCAACGTCGGGCTCGACTACCTCACCCTCGACCGCGCGGGACCGACGCTCTCGGGCGGCGAGGCGCAGCGCATCCGCTTGGCCAGCCAGATCGGCTCCGAGCTCACCGGCGTGCTCTACGTGCTCGACGAGCCGTCGATCGGGCTGCACCAGCGCGACAACGCGCGCCTGATCGAGACCCTGCGCCATCTCCGCGACATCGGCAACACCGTGGTGGTGGTCGAGCACGACGAGGACACCATCCGCGCCGCCGACCACGTGGTCGACTTCGGGCCTGGCGCGGGCGAGCTCGGCGGACGGGTGGTCTACAGCGGGCCGTTCCCAGGCGTGCTCACCGCCGAAGGCTCGATCACCGCCGACTACCTGAGCGGGCGTCGCCGTATCGCGGTCCCGGCAGCGCGGCGTGCGGGCAACGGCAAGCGCCTGGCGGTGGCGGGCGCGCGCGCCAACAACCTCAAGAACCTCGATATCGCGGTGCCGCTCGGCACCCTGACCTGCATCACCGGGGTGAGCGGGGCGGGCAAGTCGAGCCTGCTCAACCACATCCTCTACCCGGCCCTGCACAACCACTTCAATAAGGGCAGTGAAACTGTCGGCGCGCACGATTCTATCAAAGGCCTTGAGCACCTCGACAAGGTCATCGCCATCGACCAGCAGCCGATCGGTCGCACGCCGCGCTCCAATCCGGCCACCTACACCAAGGTGTGGGACCACGTGCGCGCGATCTACGCCCAGACCAGGGAGTCCAAGCTCTACGGCTACAGCCCCTCGCGCTTCAGCTTCAACGTCAAGGGCGGGCGCTGCGAGGCCTGTCAGGGTGATGGTCTGATCAAGATCGAGATGCATTTCCTGCCCGACGTCTACGTCACCTGCGACGTCTGCAAGGGTAAGCGCTACAATCGCGAGACGCTGGAAATCCATTTCCGTGGCAAGAGCATAGCCGATGTTCTTGACATGACCGTGGAAGAGGCCGCCGACATGTTCAAGGCCGTGCCGCCGATCCGCGATAAGATGGACACCCTCAAACGGGTGGGACTGGGCTACATCAAGGTCGGCCAGCAGGCGACCACCCTTTCGGGCGGCGAAGCGCAGAGGGTGAAGCTTTCCAAGGAGCTTTCGCGCCGCGCCACCGGCCGCACCCTGTATATCCTTGACGAGCCGAC
>JAYVMM010000178.1:0-6080 GCA_043758975.1 Planctomycetota bacterium
GCATCAGCGCCGGCCTGCAGCCGGACGATCAGGTCATCACCAATCCGAGTTCGCAGCTGGTCGAGGATGCGCTGGTCGACGTGACGCCCGGGCACTGAGGCGGGATCAGCGCTTCAGGGGCCTCTTCCTGCGCACCGGCGAGTCACCGAGTTGGGCCAGGAGTCTCCGCGCGCTCAGGCGGTTCAGCATCTTGTCCCGCTGCAGGTCAAGCACTACCGACCTGGCATCGGCGACGCTGAGCTTGCTTGCTTCGATCAGCTGGCGGAGGAGTCGCATGCCCATCGCGACTTCGCCTTATGCATAGCATTTCGAATACTCATCCGCATAGCCTTTCGCATATTCTTCTGCATAGCCTTCCGCGTAACCTTCAGCCCTTGCTGCAGCGAGGGCCGCCGCCGCCTGACGTCGCAGAGTGATATGGAGCATGGATCGACCTACTGGCGAGTCAGCCAAGTTGGGCTAGGAATCGTCGTGCGCTCTGACGTGGCAGGATCTTGTCCCGCTGCAGGCCACGCACCTGCGTCCTGGCATCAGCGACGCTGAGCTTGCCCCCTTTGACCAGCTGGTGGATAAGACGCATCATTGCGGCTTCGCCCTCTGCGCGGCCCTCGGCTCGTGCTGCTGCTCGCGCTGCTGCGGCCTGACGTCGCAAGGTGACATGGAGCATGGATTCGACCTTGTTGAGTTTCAGTCTATCGCCGGCGGGCCTCTCCATCAAGCCGGAATGGGCCAGGGCCTCGACGATCCAGGAGGCCATGGCCTCTCCTACCTCGGGTCGGTCGCGGAGCCAGGAATTGATGGTCATAACGATGCGTTCACGTTCGTTATCGTCGCGGCTCTGCTCCAGGGCCATGATCGCCGCACTCAGGCTGCGTGCACGCAGACCCGCGGCGGTGGGCAGCCGATGCGCGTCGAGCAGGAGGAACGAGCAGTCGGGCTGAAGCGGATTCAGGAGCGGCAGTGCAGGGCTGATCAATTGACGTAGGGAGCACGGCGCGGTCCATGTGCCGGAGCCATTGTACAGGACCAGCGGCAGCACGGGCGGTAGCCGGCCATCCTCCAGCAGCTTCTTCTGGTCGATGAGGTCCTGCCACATCAAGGAGATGTAGTTGAGCACGCGCACGGCCATGAAGCGGTCGACACGCGACTGGAATTCGAGCAGCAGGTAGACGTAGATCCATTCCTGGTCGCGCGTGCGCACCCGCCAGATCATGTCGGTGCGGCGCTCGCGGAGATCCGGACTGACGTAGCTGCCATTGCAGCGTTCAAGCGTGCCCAGATCCAGGCGCTTGGTGATGTGCCGGTCTCCGTAGCTGCGGAGCAGGTCCGCGACCAGCTCAGGGCGCGCGAAGAGCTGCTTGAAGGACAGATCGTGCGCTCGTTGTCGATGTCCAGGCATCGAATGAGTCTATACTGACCTATTTCAATGCCAGGCAATTCCTAGCGAACTCGACCGCTTCCCCGCTGCGGCGAAAAGGCGGCGCGGTCGTCCGCGAAGTTACTTCTTCTCAGTCCCGTACACCGCCATCTCGTGGATCGACCAGAACAGCCCAGTCTTGCCACTCGCGGTCTGGACCATGCGCAGGTAGCGCGCCACCGTGCCGGCGGGCAGCGGGATGGCGAGCACCGCCTCCTTGGCCTCGCCCTTGGCCACCGGCTCGGACCAGGTCTTGCCGTCGGCGCTGGTGCGCACCTCCCAGCCGCGCGGATAGTCGTTGTTCGAGCCGCTGCAGTCGACCGTCCATTGAGTGAGGGTCATCGACTTGCCCATGTCGACCTGGAACCACTGCCCGGCGGTCTGCCCGGCGCCGGTGTCCCAGCGGGTGGCGAAGTCGCCGTCCGCGGCGGCCTTGGCGCGCTCGCTGTTGAGCGAGGCGCTGAAGGTCCAAGTCTTCATGGTCGCGGTCGGGACAGCGGTCCAGGTCGCCAGTTCGCCGATCGAGAAGGGCTGGGTGCGGTCGGCGGTGGTGGCGCGGATGCGCGCGACGTCGTCCTTGGTCACCGCACCGGCGGCGTTGCCGAAGCTGGTGCGCACGAAGGTCACCACTTCGGCGATCCACTGGTCGTCGTTGGCCTTCATCGGCAGCATGAAGCCGGTGAAGGTCTTGCCGTCGACCTCGCCCTGCAGGCCGTGCAGGACGATGCGCGTGACGCATTCCTTGCTGCCGAGCACGCGCGGGGACCCGGCCAGGGACGGACCCATGCGCATGCCGTCGTTGGTGGTCACGCCCTTGCCATCCTGGCCGTGGCAGGCGAAGCACAGCTGGGTGAAATGGTCGCGCCCCTTCTTGGCCAGGGTGAGGGTGGCGGCGTCGAGCTGGGCGTTGAACGGCGCCGGATGATCGGGGTCGAAGCGCAGGGTCTGCTGGGCCGAGGCGGTGACGATCTCGTTGCCGACGTAGCGCCCGCTGAGCTCGCTCACCAGCTGTTTGGCGGCGGGGTCCTTGCTGAAGCGCAGCGAATCGATCAGCTGCACGACCACGTCGATGTCCTTGTCCTGGGCCAGCGCCTTGAGCTTGGCGAGCACCTCGGCATCGCCGCTGCGCAGCAGGCCCTCGGAGAGGCGCACCGCGGTGGCGCGCACGCGCGCATCGGCATCGCCATAGGCGGCGGACAGCGTCTCCTTGTCGCTCGCACCGAGGCCGTCCAATGTCCACAGCGCGTGCACCCGCCCGAGCGGCGCCGCCCCGCTGCGCGCCAACTCGCGCAGCGCCGGCACCACGCTCATGTCGCGGCGCAGCACGATGAGCTGCTGCGCGGTGTCACGCCACCAGCCATTGGGATGGGAGAGGTGCTGCACCAGCTGGGCCGGGGTCTCTTTGAGCATCGCCGGCTTGGGGCCGGGCTTGGCGGCGTCGTTGACGAGGCGGTAGATGCGCCCGTGTCCGACATAGACGCCGTGGCCGTCGCGGTCGATCATCTCGCGCAAGTAGGAGCCGGGGCGCGTCCAGTTGCCTTCCTGGACGATGCCGTTGTGCAGGTCGCCGATGTAGAGGCAGCCGTCCGGTCCGGTCGCGGTCCACACCGGGCGGAAGGCGGGATCGGTCGAGGTGATGAACTCGTCACCCGGGTAGGCGTTGACCAGCACGCGCTTGCCTTCGATCACCTGCACCTTGCCGCGGCGGATCAGGCGTCCGACCGGCTCGGGCAGGATGTAGTCGCCATAGAGGTCGGCAGGCAGGCGGTCGCCGCGGTAGATCGACTGGCCGGCGCAGCCGGTGATGTGGTTGAGCGTGCCCTTGATGGGATGGACGCGCCCGAGGCCGCCCTGCACGTCGACCGTCTGCATGCGCGGGAAGACTTCGCTGAAGTCCTCCGCGGTCTCGCCCGGGAGGGTGAGGGCGCCGTAGCTGGGGTGCTGCTGAAAGCCGAATGCCGGGCGCTCGCCGCCGGCGGTCGAGCTGTACAGGCGGCCGAGGTCGTCCATCGCCATGCCCCATTGCGAGCCGATGCCGTAGACCTGCTCGGCGGTCCACATCAAGTCGGCGCCGACGCGGAAGCGCCGGCTGCCGGTCTGGGCGGTGTAGAGGAAGTTGTCGGTGCCGTAGATCAGCGCGCTGTCCTGGTGCTCGAGGTTGGCGCGCGACGGTCCGCCGTCGTAGACCTGGACATGCTCGTCGGCGACGCCGGTGCCAGCCTTGTCGCGATAGGAGACGAACTTGCCCGTGTAGGTCTCGGCGATCACCACGCGATCGTCGAGCGGCAGCACCATGCGCGGCAGCACCAGGTTGTCGGCGTAGATGGTGGCCTTGTCGTAGACCCCGGAGCCGGTGCTGTCGACCAGGAGCGAGACGCGCGATTTGGCCTCATCCTCGCCCTTGGCGTCGGGGGTGGTCATGTAGGTGCGCATCTCGCACACCAGCATCCGCCCATCGCCATCCCAGGCGAAGCACACCGGATTGACCACCATCGGCTCGTGCGCCACCACTTCGAGATGGTAGCCGGGCGGGACCTTGATGAGCTTGAGCGAGTCCTCGATGGTGGCCTGCTGCTTGAGCTGCTTGGCCACGCCGCCGGGGTAGTTCTGGCTGGTCTTCTCCTCGCTGGGGAAGTCCTCGGGGATGGCGGTGGAGCAGCGCCCGGCGGCCAGCCACTCGATGCCGCGCAGCAGGGTGGTCTGGAAGCCGACGCACGACATGCAGGCGGTATCGCCGACGTGGCCCATGACGTCGGTGAGCACCTTGCCCTTGCCCACCGGAACCCACCACACGATCGGTTCGTCCTTGCCGGTACCACCCTTGGTGGAATCGGAGAAGGCGCTGAGCAGGATGTGCACATCCTTGGCCGGACCGCGCTGGCCGTGGTAGAGCTCGTCAAGGCGGTGCATCCAGTGCAGCGGCATGCCGGCGGTGATCGGATGCGCGGTGTCGCGCACGGTCATGTGCCAGTCGTACTGGCCGCCATGGCCCATCGGGCGGCCCTGGCCGGGCGCTTCGTGCACCAGCATGCCCTGGGCGTCGTAGTAGAGGCTCTCACCGAAATTCTGCGGGCGCCACAGCAGGCCGACCGCGCGCTCGAAGAAGGCCCAGCCGCCGAAGCTGTTGTTGGCGGCGTGCAGCACGATGGCGCTGCCGCCCTCCTCGATGTACTTCTCGAAGGCGGCGCGCAGCGTCTCCGGCCATTGCTGGCCGTTGTAGTTGAGCAGTACGCAGCGGTAGGCGCTGAAGTCCGGATTCCAGGCCGCCCACGCCTCTTTGGTGGCATTCTCCGGCGGAGAATTGCTCTCCACCGCATGGATGCCGGCCTGGTGCGCGAACAGCGCCATCAGGAAGGCGTTGGATTTCTGCCAGTCATGGTTGTTCTGTCCACCGACCAAAAGCAGCGGGATCTGCCCGGCGGCGCCCTCTTGGGCGCGGGCACCGGCGAGACCCAGCAGGCAGAGCAGGGCGAGGAGGATGAAACGGTGCATGGCGGCTCCCGGGAGGCATCGTGAAAGCGCTTTCATGGCGAACGCTTCAGCACCTACCCGCGAGCTCGAGCGGCGTTGCCGTCGGCGGCGCCCCACGGTGCTGATCCGGCGTGCATCCGGGCCGGCAGCGTTCAATCTATCCTGCCGCGCCGTATGGTCTTGAAACGCATCACCTCACTTGCCGGCGTCGTCCTTCCAGTCCCGCCACAGCCAGCGCAGGCTGTCCGGCAGGATGGCCCCGCCGTGCTTGCCGTTGTGGCCCTCAGTGCCCCATTCGGTCTTGTAGTCGTAGCCCGCCCATTTGAGCGCCGCAGCCATCTCCTGATTGGCGAGGAACCAGTTGCCATGCTCGTTGTCGAGGTCGTTGGCGCCGTCCTGGAGGAAGACGCGGATGGGCTTGACCAGCTTGTCGAACTGCTTGGCCTTGCGGATCAGCGATGGGTAGTTGTGGCCGCCCTCGATGCGGGTCTTGCCCGAGGCGATGTCGGTGAAGCTGCCGACGTGGGTGAGCACCTTGGAGAACACCTCGGGCCGCTGCCAGGCGGCGGTGAAGGCGCAGATCCCGCCCGAGCTGATGCCGCAGATCGCGCGGTTCTTCGCCAGCGTGGTGAGCTTCACCGTCTTGCCGACCTCAGGCAGGATCTCCTCGACCAGGAAGCGCGCATAGAGGTCGCTGAGGGTGTCGTACTCGAACATGCGGTTGTTCGGACCGCCCCAACCCGGTTTTTCCGGGAGCTTGTCGGAGATGTGCCCGGGATTGAGGAAGATGCCCACCGTCACCGGCATGGCGCCGTCGTTGATCAGGTTGTCGAAGACGATCGGCACGCGGAAGTCGCCGGTCTCGGAGACGTAGGCATGGCCGTCCTGGAACACCATCACCGCCGCCGGCGTGCTGCCGTCGTACTGCTTGGGCACGTAGACCCAATACTGGCGGATGGTGCCGGCGATGACCGTGCTGCGCCACACCCCTTCGGTGACGGTGCCGCGCGGGACGCCCTCGACCCGCTGCGACAGCGGGCCGAGCTTGTAGGCCTGGTCGGCGGCGGGCGCGACGGCGGCGCCGAGGGACAGCCAGGCGAGCCCGGCGATCAGGACGGGGGTGGGGTTCATGAAGCTTACTCCCAGTGGCCCGCGTGCCGACCGGAACGGGCGGCGTGGCGTCGGGCAGCTG
>JAYVMM010000179.1:0-3049 GCA_043758975.1 Planctomycetota bacterium
GATGAGGTGCCCGGCGGAATCGCGGTCGACGGTGATGGCGGAGACCAGCTGGCGCAGGCCGCGGAACATCTCCCCCCGCCCGCCGTGGAAGATCACCACCACCGAACGCTCGGCGGGGCGATGGACGAGGTTGGCGGCGAGCTCAAGCAGCAGCGCGGCGTTCCACGCCCGCGTCGCCCCCGGAGCGAGGCCGGCGACCGGGCCGTTGGCCTCATAACCGGCGCACAGCGCCACCGCCTCGCGGTTGGGGATGCGCCCGGGGATGAGGGTGATCAGACTCCAGGCCGGGCGCGGCTCCCAGCGCACGGTGCCCTTCAGGGTGGCCAGACGGCCATCGAGGTCGGGGTCGAGGTCGGCGATGAAGCGCGGGAAGCTGATGCTCGCCCCCACCGCGGCGCCGGCCAGGCGGAAGCGGTCGAGCCGCGCGCTGCCGCGGTAGACCACCGCTGCCGCGCCCAAGCCGGCGATGGTGGTCCAGGCGTCGCCCGCCTCGCCGTCGAGCACCACGATCGAGCCGGCGATGTCCTTGCCGGAGAGCTCCGGCAAGGTGCCGCGCCCGGCGAACACCAGCCGTCCGCTGAGGGTGCGACCGCCGGTGCCGGCGTTGGCCGCGAGATTGGCCTGATGCGGGTGGAGGTCGTAGCTGGTGCCGTCGACCTCGAGCGAGCAGCCGAGGTCGACCGGCACGCTCACCGTGGTGCGCACGCGCAAGGTGCGCAACCCAAGCTGCTGCAGGCGCGCTTCGATCGCCGCCAGCGCGGTCAGCGCCCCTGGGCGGCCCATGCCGCGCTCGGGGATGGCGATCAGGCGCTCGGCGAAAGCGCTGATCTCATCCAGACGCAACTCATCGGCAGCCTTCTCGACCGCGCTGGCGCTGGCGCCGCCACTGCCGGCGATCGCCAGCAGCATGCCGGCGAGCAGGGCCGCGACCGAGCGTACGCGCGCGCGCGCCCTCATGCCTCCACCCGCATGGCAGCGATGGGGTGCATGCGCGCCGCGCGCCGCGCCGGCAGCAGGGCGCCGAGCACGCAGAGTAGGGTGCCGCAGGCGGCGGCGGCGAACGCGCACAGCGCCAGCTCGCCGAGCGGCAGCACCGCCCAGAACTCGCCGCCGAAGCGCCCGCCCGCCTGCAGCAGCACGATGGTGAGGCCGACGCCCATGCCGAGCCCGGCGCCGGCCAGCCCGGTGAGCGAGGATTCGCAGAGGAAGGCGGTGCGGATGAAGGCGTCAGGCGCGCCCAGGCATTTCATGGTGGCGATCTCGCGGAAGCGCTCGCTCACCGCCATCATCATGCTGTTGACGATCCCCACCACGCACACCAAGAGCGCCAGCGCCACCAGGCATGCGAGCCGTCCCCAGCCCGCGCCGGCCTGGTAGCCGAGCGCGGTGAAGGCCTGGGAGAGGCGCTGCAGGCGCGCGCGCGCGCGCAGCTCGGCGCCGAGCTGGTCGAGCGCGGTGCCGCCGACCGCGGCGACCAGGAGGTCGTGGATGCGCGCGTTAGCGGGGTCATTGAGTCGGGCAGGGTCGGCGACCAGCTGGAGGCTGTAGGTAGCGCTCGCGCGCCTGAGAGCGAGCGCCTGCGGGAAGGAGCTTTCGAGCAGCAGGCGGTTGAGGCGGGTGACCTGGCGCTCGCTCAGACGTACGCGATCGAGCTTGAGCAGCTCTCGGGCCTCGGGCGGAAGCGCAAAGCGCTCCCACGCCGCATCATCGTAGAGGCGGGCGCTGCGCATGGCCGCGGCGATGGCGGTGAGCAGGGTCGCCTGCTGCTGCGGGTCGCCCGCCAGCTGGGCGAGCGCCTTGGGCGCGAAGGCGCCCTGGTCATCGCTTTCGGCCGCCAGCCGGCGCGCCGGCGAGTCGCCCTCCTCGAGCAGCTGTCCGATGAGCGCGCTGGCGAACGCCTGCCAGTCGCGCACATCCTCGCTGGTGAAAAGCGCGGGGTCGCGCCGGGCGTCCTCCGCAAGATCCGCGGCGATCTGCGCGCGCACGCGGTCGGTCGCCAGCTGGTCCTCCAGCGCGCGCTCCTCGCCGGGGTCGAGGTCGCCGAGGATCTGTGCAAGCGGGAGGCCGGCGGCGGCGAGATCGCCATGCTCTCCCAAGCGCGCGAGCACCGCCTCGGGACCCCCGGCATCGCGCACCTGGAGCAGGCGCAGATCCTCAGCGGCGCGCAGCTGAGCCAGCGCCCGGCGCGTCGCCGGCATGCCGGCGGCGACCTGCTCGAGCTCCGTGCGCGACAGCGGCAGCGCGCCGCCGCCCACCCCGCGGCTGGCCTCGAGCAGGCGCGCGAGCGCACCCGGCTGGTCGAGGTCGAGCAGCCAGTCGCTAAGGTCGCGCGTGCGCCTGAAGAGGTAGGCCTGCGCCGGCTTGAGCGCGCCGACGTAGCGCACCAAGCGCATGGCCAGCTGGCACTGATGCACGTCCACCGCCGGGATGGCGGCGCCCTGGCGCCGCGCCCATGCCAGCAGTTCGGCATCGCGGTCGGCGAGCAGGCCGAGCAGAGCGAGGGTGCTGCGCGGGTGGGTCAGCGCGTCGCGCAGCTGTTGCGACTGTTCGCGCACCCTGCTATCGGCGGCGAAGCGCCGGTGCACCGCGCGGGTGCAGACGCTCTCTCCCACCACGCTGAGCAGGAAAGCTACCGCCAGCACCACTGAGGATACCGTCACCAGGTTGCGCACCAGGCGGATGCGGATCGAGTTCCATGCCAGCTGCAGCGCCAGGCTCACTGGCAGCACCGGTGGGCGCGTGCGCGGCGAGGCGGCGGGCGCGGGCGCCGCCGGCATGCTCAAACGCCCTCCGCCAGCGCGCTGGGCGGTGGGCCAAGGGCGACCAGCCGGCGGGTGGCGAGCAGGCGCATGAAATCGGCGAGGGCAACCTCCGCTTCGCGTCGGCTCAGCTGCAGGTGTAAGGCGAGGTCGTCGGCAAGCACGCCCATGCTGCGCCCGTCCAGGCGTTCGACCACGAAGCTGCCGATATCGTCGAGTTCGACCTCCAGCGCCTCCGGCAGGCGCAGCAGCCAGCGCCAGCCCCGCGCCAGGGCACCGGTGCGCCGCAG
>JAYVMM010000180.1:0-1858 GCA_043758975.1 Planctomycetota bacterium
CGCAGTACCGCGAGCTGCGCGAGCGTCTCGCCCAGCTGGCCGCGCTCGGCATCGAAAGCCCGTACTTCCAGCTCCATGAAGGGGTCACCGGCGACACCACGGTGATCGGCGGGCGCACCTACATCAACTACTCCAGCTACAACTACCTCGGGCTGTCCGGCGACCCCCAGGTCTCCGCCGCGGCCAAGGCGGCGATCGACCGTTATGGCACCTCGGTCTCCGCCAGCCGGGTGGTGTCGGGCGAGAAGCCGGTGCACCGCGAGCTCGAACGCGAGCTGGCGGATTTCCTCGGGGTCGAGGACTGCGTCGTCTTCGTCGGCGGCCATGCCACCAACGAGACCACCATCGGCCACCTCTACGGGGCGCGTGATGCGATCTTCCACGACGCCCTCATCCACAACAGCGCCACCCAGGGCGCGCTGCTGTCGGGGGCCAAGCGCTTCGCCTTCCCGCATAACGACTATCGCGCCCTCGACCGCCTGCTGGGCGAGAGCCGCGACTCGTTCCAGCGCGTGCTGATCGTGATCGAGGGCATCTACAGCATGGACGGCGACTCGCCCGAGCTGGCCCGCTTCATCGAGGTCAAGCAGCGCCACCGCGCTAGCCTGATGATCGACGAGGCGCACTCGATCGGCGTGCTCGGCGCGCACGGGCGCGGACTGGGCGAGGCGTCCGGGGTGCTGCGCACCGAGGTCGACTTGTGGATGGGCACCCTGAGCAAGGCCTTCGCCAGCTGCGGCGGCTACATCGCCGGCAGCCGCGCGTTGGTCGAATACCTCAAATTCACCGCGCCCGGCTTCGTCTACAGCGTCGGCATGCCGCCAGCCAACGCGGCGGCGGCGCTGGCGGCAATCCGCTTGCTGCGCGCCGAGCCCGCGCGCAGCGCCCTGCTGCGTGAGCGGGCCGAGCTCTTCCTGCGCCTGGCCAAGGAGCACGGGCTCGACACCGGTCTGAGCTCGGGCTCGCCGATCATCCCGATCATCGTCGGCGGCTCGCAGGACTGCGTGCTGCTCTCGCACCGGCTGCACCAGCAGGGCATCAATGTCCAGCCGCTGATCCACCCCTCAGTCGAGGAGAAGCAGGCGCGTCTGCGCTTCTTCCTCTCCTGCACCCACAGCGAGGAGCAGATCCGGCGCACCATCAGTATCCTGGTGGCGAGCATGAAGGCCGGAGCTGGCGCCCCCTAGGGCGGCCTCCGCCGGACGGACGATGCGCGTCTTCGTCACCGGCGGCAACGGCTTCATTGGAGCGCGGGTGGTGCGCGAGCTGATCAGCGCCGGACACCAGCCGCGCTGCCTGGTGCGCCGCGGCAGCACCACCCGCCGCCTGGACGGCCTGGACATCGAGCGTGTCGAAGGCGATGTGCGCGAGCGCGCCTCCCTGGTGCGCGGCCTGGCGGGCTGCGCTGCGGCCATCCACCTCGCCAGCGTCTCGAACTGGAACGACATCGTCTCGCCGCTGATGCGCTCCGTGGTGGTCGATGGCACCGCCAATGTGCTCGCGGCGCTGCGCGATGCCGGGGTCGTGCGCGCGGTCTATGTCAGCAGCGCCACCGCGGTGGGCGGCTCGGACGCCCCCTTGTTGCACCATGAGGAGAGCACTTTCGCCCTCCGCGGCACGGCCTTCGCCTACGCCCTGGCCAAGCGCGAGGCCGAAGGCCTGTGCCGAGCAGCGTGTGCCGACGGCACCGCGGTGGTGACGGTCAATCCGGCCGAGGTCTACGGTCCAGACGATGACCAGCTGGTCACCGCCGGCAACCTCCTCGACCTGCTACGCTCGCGCCCGGTGCTGGTGTGCCGCGGCGGCACCAGCATCGTCCATGTCGACGACGTCGCGCGCGGCATCGTCCTCGCCCTCG
>JAYVMM010000181.1:0-4126 GCA_043758975.1 Planctomycetota bacterium
ACGATAGGCCATGAAAAAATTCGAAAATTTTCCCTAAAGCATTGTCAATAGTTATTTAACGTCGATCGTATTGGCCCATTTTAAAGTTCACGGCATTGGGGCCCTGATGCACGGAAACGATGCGGCATGATCACCAGCGGTCGAACAGGAACTCCGTCCACGCCACGGAGGTGAAGCCGGCTTTCCGCGCCGGCTCCTCCCGGCCCGGGTCGCAGAGCACGAGCGGTCGATGCTTCGGCAGCGCTTCCGACGCCCGCGCCAAGCCATGCAGATCGCTGGCCCCGTAGGCGCCAGTCTTGACCTCGACCAACCAGCGACCGTGATCGCCTTCGAACACCGCGTCCGCCTCCCATGGCTCTTCCCGCCAATACGTGACGGTCAGGCCCCGCTTCACGGCATGGGCAAGACAGGCGTTCTCCACCCAACGCCCCCAGCGCGTCGGGTCGCCGGCTTGCGTCGGCGGAGCCAGGTCGCCGGCGCCGACCAGCAGCGCATTGTCGAGCACGACAAGCTTCGGTGGTGCCCGTCGGCGGCGCAGCACGCTGCCGGCATGCTTCTGGAGCGGCGCGACCAGAAATGCCTCGCGCAGGAGGTCGAGATAATGGGCGATGGTCTCCAGCGCCCCGCGGTCGGTGAGCGCACCGCTGATCTTGTCGAGTGACCAGATCTCGGCCGGATGGATGCAGGCGAGAGCCACGACCTGGCGCAGCAGCGCCGGCTTGCGCACCACCGCCAGCGCCAGCAAATCGCGGCCGATGGCGGGTTCGACGATCGCGTCGCGCAGGTAGGCGCGCCAGCGTTCGGGCTCGTCCCACAACCGCACCGCGCCGGGATAGCCGCCATGGCTGACCATGCGCTGCGCGGCCTCGGCCGCCGGCACGCCCAGTTCCTCCACCAGGTCGCCCGCGCCCCACTGCGCCACCGCGATGCGTTCGAAGCGTCCGGCCATGCTCTCGCGGCTGCCGCTACCCAGGGTCAATGCCGACGAACCAGTCGCCACCACGTGCAAGGGCAACCGCTCGCGCAGGATCTCGTCCATGCCGGACTTCAGCCACCTGCTCCATCCGGCTTGGGTCTGGATCTCATCGAGGAACAGCGCGGTCGGAGCCCGGCGGGCGCTGTCGCAGGCCTGTGCCCAGACGCGCTCGCGCCAGCCAGGGAGTTGGCTGGCCGGGGCATCCGCGGCGACGTACAGGCCGCGTTCCTGCCAGGCCTTGGCCAGATCGAGCAGCAACGTCGTCTTGCCGACCTGGCGCGGACCGACGAGGAGCTGCAACCGCGTGGGCGGCGGCTCGGCCAAGCACCGTTCCAAGGTGGCCCGAGCCGTGCGGATCGATCCAGCGCGAGTATATTCAGTCACGACTTAGTATTTATTCGATTATAAACGAATAACAAGGCGACTTCCGCTGCTTGCCTTGCAACCGGGTCCAACGGAAGTAAATGTTAAAGCGCGCCATTGATTTCAATGTGCGCATTTGACAATAGCCCGCATGGCCGGAATCCAGCGGGACCTACTTCAATTGGGAACGACCAGGGTGCGGGTCGTTCCCCTCGGTCCCCAGACCGGGCTGAGGGAGCTCCGCGGCGCCATGCTGGAGGTGATGCTCTGGCTCGATCAGCATCCTGACATGCATGCCGTCGTCTCCATCGTCCGGGGGAGATTGCAGGACAGGCGCATCACGACCGAGATCGCGGCGGTGCGCAGGATCACCGCCCCTGCGATCCTCCAGCGGTTGCATGCGGGCGTCCTCCCTGCGCCACCGGCAGATCCATGCGCTGGCCTTGAGCCCTGGCTGCGCACCCCGGGACTGGCGGAGGCGATCAGCAGGAACCCGTGGATGCAGCATGGCCCGGCACGACCGGCGTTCCCGCAGGTGCTCATGGTCCTGGTGCAGGATCTGCTTGGCGGCACGCCGGTGCGGACCAGGCATGAACTCGAACGCATCACCGATCTGAGCTACCCCGCGGTCGCCCGGGCGCTGAGCGAGATCGGCAGTCTGGTCGATGATGGCTACCGGTCCCTGCGCTTGCGCGACTTCCCACGCGATGCCTGGGACAGGCTCTTGGCGAACCGCAGCGCATGGCGACGCAGCCAGCACTACTGCGTCGGCACCGGACTGCCGTTCAGGCCGGAGCGGGTGCTCCGTCAGATACGCGATCTCGATCGGCGGGATCTCGCGGTCGGCGGTGTGATCGGCGCCCGTTCGTACCGGCCCATCGACCTCGTCGGCGTCTCACGCCTCGACATCTCGATGCACGCCCCGGTCGGGATGATGGACCTCGCCTGGGTCACCGAGGTCGCGCCGGACCTGCGCCCATGCGTCGCCGGCGAGCTGCCCCACCTCGTCGTGCATGCCGTAAGGCGTACGGAGTCGCTGTTTACCGAGAGCAACGATGGCAGGATCGCCGATCGGGCGGAAGTCCTCCTGGACTTGTACGAACTGCGGCTGGAGGAGCAGGCCACCACCTTCATCGGTGAGGCACTGGCGCAACGCACGCATGCCTGACCCCACCGGCGACGATGTGAACTGGGTGGACCCGGAGACGGTGATCCTCGCGCTGGCTACTGCGGTCCCCGCCGACTGGCGCCGGCACACCGTGGTCATCGGCAGCCTGGCTGCCGGCTTCGCGAGCGTGGCGATGAGCAGCACACCCAGGATGGTGGGCTGACGACACGGCGAGGCGCGAGTTCATCCAGCGGATGGGGTCGGCGTTTCTGCCGCGCACGTTGAAGACCAGGAGGACGGCGCGCCGCGCGGGCTGACTGGCCCCCATTGCCAATTGGCATGGCCCTACTACTTTGTCCGGCTCATTGGTTCGGCGAAGCGCCGGTCCTTCGGGATTGCCCGGTCAGGGCGACCAATCTGGTGAGGGCGGTTAGCTCAGTGGCTAGAGCATTCGCTTCACACGCGAGGGGTCGGGGGTTCAAATCCCTCACTGCCCACCAGAATATAACCCCAGGCGCAGTTTGCGCCTGGGGTTATGTCTTTTCGGGGGCTCCCGGCACGGGTCTGGCTCATCGGGTGTGTTACGCAAGAGTCACCCCGGAGTGGGCATCTCGCGGCGGCAGCGCGGGAAAAGATCGCTGGCGACCAGGTGCAGGGCCACCCACAGGGTGAAGGCTTGTTCAGACGACCTTGAACTTCGTTCTAGGTCCGTCGATCGATTAGTGGCTTGAACTTCCCCGGATGCCACTGGCCCTGCTATTTCTCATCACCGATGTAAGTGCGGTCGGTGAGGATCGCGTGCACCTTGGTCTTGTTGAAGCAAGGGTTCCGCTCTCCTGGTGTTCGCAGTGCACGTACGGACGCGAGCCAGCGCCCGCAGAACTGGAAGCGACGAGCTTGCCACCGCGTGATGGGGATGACAATTGGGCGAGGTCCTCCATCGCGTACCACAGCCCCAGGAGCCGTCATGCTGAGCGATCAGAAATTCCTGTCCATTGCCATCATCTTGGGGTCGCTGGCGATCAGCGCATCCATCTTCTTTTTTGCCATGACGTTTGCGAATCAGCCGCACCCAGGCCGCTATGTCATAGCCACCCTCGGCAGTGCCAACCTGATTTTGGATACCGAATCGGGGAAGATGATGCAACCCAAGTAGCTGATCATCCACTGTGACCACCGCATGGTCATCGATACTCCGGTGCGCGGCACCTTCGCCCGCACCGTTGAGGCTATGCGGCGCGATCTATGGGGCCGGCGCAGTCGTTGGGAGGAGACCATTCTGGAGGCGTAAGCCCTAAGCGAGCAAGAAGCACTTTCCCCAATACGCATGTCATCGCCAAAACGACAGTGGCGTCTGTGCCGAGCTGCTGCTCGCCGGCCAGGGAGGCGGGGGCCAGCCGCCGGTCTTGGAACAGCTCCCAGGCGATGAGGTCGACGAGGCTAGGCGGCAAGGAGCACCGCGATCTGCCGGCCATCTAGCACTCGGGCCCCGGCCACGAAGAATTCAACCAATTTCCCGTTGCCTCCACCATTTGAGAACGCCAAGCGAACCCATGTCCACTGGGGGAAACCCAGCCGTCATTGGTATTCCGCTGGGCAGGCCAGGGAGCCAGAACACGACCTTGCTGGGCTTGTTGTAAGACAGGGTAACCTCCAATGCCGTGAACTTTAAAATGGGC
>JAYVMM010000182.1:0-3762 GCA_043758975.1 Planctomycetota bacterium
GGTTCTGCCGCGTTCCATTCGCACCGTCACCGCTCACCTTGCGCCTGCACAGAGCCTCATTGATCGTGGTCGGCAAGAGCTGCAAGTGCCCAAAGCGAATGCCCTTGTGCGCTTTAGGCTGTCTGATACTGTCGCTTCCGGTTGGAGTCGACCAGGGCCTGCTTCGCAACGAGTATTCGTTGCGGAGTGGGCCAGCCGACATAATGTGGTTGATCCAAATACCTCCACGCCGGGATCCATGAAGCGCTTATACTCGACTCGCAATCAGACTGAGCTGGGTGGACGACGTCCCATCGGGGAACGCTGATGGAGAGTGATCCCGCGGTGCCCGCCCGCATTCTCCACATCACAGGTCGATCGGATCATGGTGGCGGGCCGGAGCACTTGCTCCAGGTGCTAACTGCCTCGGAGGCGCGCACCTCGTCATTCGTCGCATGCCCGAGGCAGGGCCTCTATTGGAACCGGTACCAGAGCCTGATCGGCAGCGGCAACCTCTGCGCCACCCCCCATCGCCGCATCACCCCGCTCTCGCTCCATTCAGTTATCCGTTTTGTCCGCACCAACGGCATCCAGATCGTCCATTCCCATGGTATGTCCGGGGGCATCTATGGCCGCCTCATCAGCCTGCTCACCCGCATCCCCTGCGTCCATACCTTCCATGGCCTGCCCAGGACCCTGACCTTCAAGCATGTGCTCTACTACCATGTCGAGCGCGTGCTGTCGCGCTACACCAAGCTCGGAGTGGCCGTCTCGCCGGGTGAATTCCGCCTGATCGCGCGACGCTATCCGATGTACCAGGGTCGCCTGACGATCGTAAAGAATGGCATCGAGACCTCAGGTGCGGAGAGGAATTCGAGATCCGACCGCCTTGCATGCCCCGTTCGAGCGCTGAGGGACATCGTCTCTTTCACCCGCCTCAATGAGCAGAAGAACCCCTGGCTGGTGCTCGACATCGCTCGCGAGCTCAAGGCGCGCAATGAGCTGTCAGACATCCGCTTCTGCCTCTATGGCGAGAAGGTAAACGATCCCGCCTTCTGCAAACAGGTTCGCTCGGCGGGATTGACCGAGCACGTCCACCTCTACCCACCGACCGACAACCCCGCCGCCGTCCTGTCACGGGCCTTCGCCTACCTGTCGACCTCGCGCTGGGAGGGCATGCCGCTTTCCCTCCTCGAGGCGCACCGTGAGGGGACCTGTGTGATCGCGACCAAGGTCATCGGGAATCGGGATGTTATCGAGAACGGCGTCAATGGCATGCTCTATGCCGAAGGCGATGCCCGCTCTGCTGCGGATTGTATCATCTCGATCAAGCACAACCCTGAGCTCCGCTTCACCCTGCTCGCACTCGGCGCATCCGGATGCCGAGAGCATCATAATCGCGATATTATGGCAGCACGGCTTCACCTCATATATCAGGTCGTCAGCAATCAGGCACCGACCCAGCGCAGAACGCGACCTTTGACGACCGCTGCAGCCAAGCAGAGGATCTTTCCCGTCATGCGCACCGAGCCGGAGCCAATCGCGCCCCAGCAGCTTCGTGCACCAGCCAGCACGCCAGCCGTCCTCGGCCTTGCCGGATATGCCAGCAGCGAATTCGACATCGCCATCGGCTAGCCATCAGGCGCGGACTGGAGGCTCCGCTCGGACCATCTCGCGCGCCGCGACAACTCCTGTTCCATCACCGATTTGCGGCAGTCGCCCCTGCCCGGCATCGCCATGCTGGTCCGCCGGGCCGCCGCTGCGCATGGCCATGGCCTCTGCGACTAAGCGCTTCATCGCTTCGGCGAAGCGGTCGACCGAGAACCCCGCAGCGTGCCGGGCGATGTGAGAGGGATCGAGTGCCATCCGGCCGGAGATGAATTCGCGGACCGCAGCGCAGATCGCGGCCACGTCCTGCTGTTCGTAAAGGATGCCGGTGATGCCGTGAATGACCGTCTCGGAGCAGCCTCCACGCGACCAGGCGATGACCGGAGTGCCGCAGGCCATCGCCTCCACCGGGGCGATGCCGAAATCCTCCTCGGCAGCGAAGACGAAGGCGCGAGCACATTCCAGGCGGCTGGTGAGGTCGGCATCCTCGAGATGGCCGAGCAATCGGATGGTCGAGCCGGCGAGGCGCTGCAAGCGTCTGCGCTCCGAACCCTCCCCGACGATGTCGAGCGGCAGCGCAAGTTGGTTGAATGCCTCGATCAGCAGATCTACACGCTTGTACGGGACTAGGCGCGAGATGGTGATGAAGCGCTCATTCCTGGGACGGTCATGGCGGAACCGCGCGATATCCACTGGTGGATGTACAACGGTGGCGGACCGCCGCCATTCTTTGCGGATCCGCGCTGCAACATGGCGCGAGTTGGCGACGATGACATCCGGTCGTCCGGCGCTGAGCACGTCCCAGAGGCGGAGGTAGTGCAAGACCGGCTTGGCCATGAGGCGCTGTACCGGCCCCAAGCTGCGGAGATAGGTGTGGGTCAGATCCCACGCATAGCGGAAGGGCGTATGTACGTAGCTGACATGCACCTGGTCGGGACGCGTCAGGACGCCCTTGGCCACCGCGTGGCTGGAGCTGATCACCAGGTCATATGAGCTGAGGTCGAACTGTTCGACCAGGAGTGGCATCAGCGGCAGGTAGTAGCGGAAGGAATGGCGGGCAAGGGGCAAGCGCTGAAGGATGCTGGTCTGGACATGGCGTCCGCCCAGCCATGCCCGACCTTGGCCGGGAGGGAGGAAGTCGACCAGGCTGAACAAGTCGGCCTGGGGATAGATGCCGAGTAATTCCTCGAATACGCGTTCGGATCCGGCACGATGCTCCAGCCATTCATGGACGATCGCGACGCGCAAATCTGGGGTGGTTAGTGGCATATGGCCGTATGTTTGAGGATAGCTGGTCGTGAATCGTTATCCACAGCGGACCTTCCTGTCAACGTGGCGAAGATTACTGTCTATTTTGGCGGCCATAGGTGGAGGCAGCTATTTCGTCATGAACCGGACACGGTCGTGTCTCCTCTGGCTGGCTCTTGTTCCGGCGACTTGTCTTCAGGGAATTGGCACTGCCGATCAGGCAGCCGCGAAGGAGTTCGATATCTGTGGCCATAAAATTGAGTAGGGCCAGATCACTAGCGCGAGTTTCTCTTCATCCCACCCGTTCCGGCACGTCGGACCACAATAGGTCCAGACAAATCAGGACGTTACAGCGATCTCGCGATTCGGACTTTCGTATACACTAATTATAAATCGCGATTCCTAGAATATATCGAGATTAATCTCGATAAAATACCGTTGATAATCCGACTTCCTCTGGTAGAGTCCATACGTATACACCAAATGGCCAGTCTCCAGCGTACCCGCGTCAATGGCACCACCTATTGGCGCATCGTCGAATCCCGCCGCGTCCACGGCAAACCCCGCGCCATCCCCATACTCCAGCTCGGCACCGCCGATGCCCTGCTCGCGCGGCTGACCGGCGCTGGAGCAGACGGTGCGCTGCGCATCCGTTCCTTCCAGCATGGTGGCGTCGCGGCCATGACCGCCATCGCACGCCGCCTCGAGATTGCCGAGCTCATCGACCGCCATGTGCCCGTACCCTCCGCCCCCGATGCGCCCAAGCGCCCGTCGGTGGGACAGACCATGCTGCTGGCGGCCTGCAACCGTGCGCTGGAACCGCGCTCGAAGCGCGGATGGGCTTCCTGGGCCGACGGCACCTCGCTGACGCATCTCTATCCCGGCCTCAAGACCCGGAGCCTGACCAGCCAGTTCTTCTGGGCGCAG
>JAYVMM010000183.1:0-1871 GCA_043758975.1 Planctomycetota bacterium
GGCGATCACGCTGAGCACGTCGACCAGGGTGGCGATGCCATCGACCCCGCCGCTGGCCGCCAGCGCCTCGCGGGTGATGGCCAGCTGCCAGTCGGGACGCACGGCATGCCACCGATGGCGGACCTGGCGGTCGTCCACACCCACCGGCAGGGCCAGGCCGCGCGCTCCCGGCGGCTCCTCTTCCAGGCCCTGGGGATCGCGCCGCACCAGCCCCTGCTCGTCCTCCTCGACCAGGGCGACCTGCTGCGCCACCAAGGGCGCCCCCGGCGGGGTACTGATGGCGGCGGCGGTGAGCGCGGCACCGGCGGGCAGGGTCAGCTCGAGGTCGAGGCTGGCGCGCGCGCGCGCGGGCGCGGCCAGACGCGCGACCAGCTCGCGGTTGATAACCGACCAGCTGCCGAGGTCAGGGGCGCTCACCGAGGCCAAGGTGGCGCCGGCGGGCAGGGTCACGTGCAGCTCGCTCAGCTCGCCCTGTTCGATGGCGTAGGTGAGGTGCGCCCACCAGCGCAGCTGCTCCTGGCCGAGCACCAGGTAGTGGCTGGCGCTGACCTGGACCCGGCTGCCATCGGCGCGCAGTTCGAGCCCAGGCGGCGGGCCCGGACGGCGGGCGAACGCCGCTCGCCAATGCTCAGTGCCGCGCAGGGTGGCGCCGACGCGGGCCATGGCTGCGGCGAGGGCGTCGATGGCGAGCGCGTCGCTGGCAGTGGCCTGGACCGCCGCGAGGCGGCGGTCGCCGGCGTCGCCGAGCAGCCATTCCTGGCGTTCCAGCACCGGCTGGCCGCCAACCGGAGTGAGGTCGGGCGCCGAGAAGCGCTCGCCGAGATCATGGCGCTCGGCGCTGAGGGTGAGCACGCAGCGTTCGCCGGCGTGCCAGCCGGCAGGCGCGCGCAGCACCAGCTCGCGCGCCTCGCCGCTGCCGCGCACGCTCACGCTCACCCCGCTCGGCGCGGCGCCCGGCTGCCAGGGCGCGGGCAGGCGCAGGCGCAGGTCGGCGCGCTCCCCATGGCCATCGAGGGTGGCGATCAGGGTGGCGCGCACCTGGTCGGGTCCAGCGACCAGGGCGCACTGCTCGCTCAGCCGCAGGTCGCCCTGCAGCGGCTGCCAGGCCAGGTCCAGGCCCTGGGGGTCGTCATCGAAGTGCAGCGCGAGATCGGCGCCAGGCGGCGGGTCGGCGCGCGCGATTCCTGGGTGCTCCGGGCGGATGAAGCGCGCATCGGCGCCGTTCACCAGCACCAGCCGTCCGCTGCTGCGCCCGGCGCCGGGCAGGCGCGGCACCACGCCGGCACTGCCGGCGCGCGCGCCGGGGATGACCCCGGACAGGTGCAGCGCGCACTCCCCGAGCTGCTCCGCGCTCCAGCTCAGCGCCAGCACCTCCCCCTGCTGCCGCCAGGCGGCGAGCGCTGGCCCGCTGACCGCGGTGACCAGCAGTCCGGCGGGGAGGTCGAGGCGGACCTCGCGCAGGGCGGTGCCCTGGATGGCGATGCGCGCCTCGTCGCTCCACTCGAGCCGTCCGGGGAGCAAGGCGGCGCGCAGCTCCTGCACCAGCGCCAGGCGGCGCTCCTGCGCCAGCACACCTTCGGGGCGCGAAAAACTCAGTTCGATGGGCGATTCATGGAGCGGCAGGTCGGCGCTCCAGAGGTGGCCGCCCGGGTCGCCCTCGCGCTGCAGCAGCAGGAGATTGCAAGCCGGCACTAGTCCCGGCGCGGCAGTGGTGTCCAGGCGCAGGCTGCCGCCGTGAACCGCGTAGAAGGAAGGGTTGGCGACCAGGGTGGACGACTGGCGCTGCAGCGGCCAGCCCAGGGTCACCACCAGGGTGCCCTGCAGGCGCGGCGCCAGGGTCACCACCAGCTCGTGGTCGAGGATGGTCCAAG
>JAYVMM010000184.1:0-2558 GCA_043758975.1 Planctomycetota bacterium
TGGTCACCTAACCTCCTGGCAGCACGCGCCCAGCGGCGCTCACCCGGAAGACCCTGGCGCCGTTTGTGCACCACGCAAGCAAGGGAGGGGAGCCCCCAAACCCTTCCATTCCTGTACCATCAGGCGGTCGCCCGCGGCAATGCGCCAGGCGTGGATCTCGCGCTGGTCATGTCGACCGCACCAGCGTCGCCACCAGTTCGTCGCCGGCGCGGTGGTGGACACGCGCACCACCCCGTCCTGCTCGTGCTCGCCGGTCGCGCGCTCGCCATAGCCGAGCCCGCCGCGCACCCAGTCGCGCATGCTGCCGTCTCCGAGCAGGCGCCCAGCGCAGGCCATGCGGCGCATCACCAGCGCCTGGTCGGGTCGCAGTGCGCGCGGGCCATAATGGAACCATACCCCCCGCACCAGTCCGGCGAGCTGCTGCAGGCCTTCCAGGCGCCAGCCGGAGGGGAGTTCGAGGTCGAGGCCGTAGATGCGCCAGGGCGCCGCTTGGTTGACGTGGACGCCCTGCACCGCCGCGCCCAGGGTGGTCAGCTCCGCCCCGCTTCCAGGTGCGAGCTGGCGCAGCACCAGGGTCAACCCGGAGGTGGGCAGGTGGCGCGCCAGGGCATGGTAGGTCCCAGCGGGGGCGTCCCAGCGCCCAAGCCAGGTGCATGCGTCAAGTGCCTCTTCGCCGACCTGGCGTCCCATGATCCCGCCGACCTCGCTGCCCGCGCCTGCTCGACGCAGGGTGCGCGCCAGATCGGGTGCCGCGGCATGGCGCCTCCAGCTGACGCTCAGCCGAGCCTGTCGCCCGGCGGCGACAAGCAGGTGGCCGTGCCGCCAGCCGCCATACGTGCCCACTACCTCGCCACCCGGCGGCAGCGGGACGACGAAGCCGTGCAGGGCGACATCGGCGGGAGCGCACTCAGGTGGTAAAGCTGCAGGAGGCATGCGCGATGATGATCCAGCGCCCTGGGCGGGTGCCAAGGCGCCGGTGCCGCCGCGCCGGCACCGGCCCAGGCGGGTCCAGCCGGGCCCAAGCGGGCCCAAGCGGGCCCAGTCGGCGGCAGGATCATGTGATTGAAAAAGGCAAGGAGGAAGCGTCACCGCAGCGGCCCAATGGGTCGTAGTTACGACGGCGGCCCATTCAGATTTAAGTGTTGCCGAGTTGGACGTTGACGGAGCCTCCCAGCCGGGCGTAGACTCCGTTGTGACTCCCCGGAGTCCCACTCTCCGACCGGTTGCACCTCCGGGAAGGTGCTGCCACAAAAACCCCGCAAGGGGCGCGAACGAGGAGCGCTAGCACTATGGTTGATATCCACATCACCGGTGTCCACTTCCAGGTGTCGGACAAGATCAAGTCCTACATCCACGACAAGCTCGGAACGCTCTCGCGTTTCCACCTCGGGCTGCAGAAGCTCCATGTCACCATCCACCAGGCCGAGAAACACGGCTACCGCGTCGATGTCGACATGCACCTGCCGCACGGCAAAGACGTCATCGCCCATGACAGTGAGGAGACTGTTTACTCCGCCATCGACATGGTTTCGGACAAGTGCGCCTCGCAGCTGCGCAAGATCCATAGCCGCGAGAAAGCCCCCCCGCGCGTGCGCCCGGAAGTCCAGGTCACGTGACGGCGACGGTCGCGGACGACCGCTCCTGGACCCCCGGTTGCACGCCGGGGGTTCAGTGTTTACCCCCCCCGGCGCCGCCACCGGCACGCCGTCCGTTTGCCTGGCGCGGCGGGCCGCCTAGGCTCTCGCCATGATCGTGCGCAGCTATGCCGCGGTGCTCATCGACTTCGACGGCACCCTGGTCGACTCCGAGCCCAAACATTGCCAGGCCCACCAGCGCCTACTCGCCAGAGAGGGCATCGAGCTCGAGATCGCGGAGATCATGGGCAATATCGGCAAGTCCGACCGCACCTTCTACCTCGGCTTGATGGAACGCCATGGCAAGCGCGGCGATGTCGATAGCTGGATGCGCGACAAGACCGACATCCTGCTCGAGATCTACCGCAGCGGCGGGCTGGAGTTGCGCCCGGGGGTACGCGCTCTGCTTGACCACGCGCGCAGCGAAGGGCTGTGCTGCTGCGTGGTGACCTCCACCGAGCGCCGCGCCGCCGCCCTCGGCCTCGAGCTGTGCGGGCTGTCGGCGCGGCTGCCACTGCGGGTGTGCTACGAGGACGTCATCGCGCGCAAGCCCGACCCGGCGCCCTACCTGCTCGCAGCCCGCCGCCTGAGCGTGCCGATCGAGCACTGCCTGGTGATCGAGGACAGCGTCAGCGGGGTCACCTCCGGCCACGCCGCCGGGGCGCATACCGTGGCCCTGCTCGGCTACGCCGCCGAGGCCGTGCTGGTCGCCGCCGGGGCGGCGCGCTGCGTCGCCAGCCTGGAGGACCTCATCCCGATCAATCCGCACCAGACCGGCATGACCACCGGCTACCGCAAGGCGGTCCGCCGGTGAGGGGGGCGGTGCGCCGCCGGCGCGGCGGCTGCCGGCGATGAGCGCAGGTCTCGGGGGGACCGGTGGGAGCGGCAGCGAGACCGGTGGGCCTGGTGCATGCGCTGGGCGCG
>JAYVMM010000185.1:0-3407 GCA_043758975.1 Planctomycetota bacterium
GCAGGAGCTCGCCGGAATCGGCTGCCAGGTGCCGCATCTCTGGTCCGGAGGAGTAACGGTAGTATCGCAGCGGCTTGACACGATCGCCGACCTCGCGAAGCGAACGGTTGGTCCGGATGGCAAGCCGTTGAAGGGGGATTTGTGATGGGTCGAGCCCGGCGCCTGCCCTGATGTGAGAAGAACAGCGCCAGAGCGTCGTGGTGGTCGATCAGCTGGCACACGCCAGGAGTAGGCATAAACGAGCACCCCCTGGACCAGGTCCAGGGGGTCGGGAGTGCCGGCGCGATCGCAGCCGGCTCTGCGCGGTTACCGGCGCGGCTACTTGCCGGTCGGCGTGGTGGGATAGCTGACCGCGACGTCGGGCAGCACCTTGCCGCCGCCGGAGACGTTGGTCAGCGTCACCGTCCAGTCGAAGTCCTTGCGCGAGACCTTGAAGTCGAAGCGCACTTCCGACGAGATGCTGATGCCCGGCGGCACTTCGATGTCGCCGGCCACGGCGTTGTTGGCCGGACGGTAGCCGGTCCAGGGGTTCCAGCCGCCGCCGTTGCCGCGCATGGCGATAAAGGATTGGCCCTCGAGGGTGGCGCGGAAGCCGTCGAAGTTGGAGCCCTGGCCGGTGTGCAGGGTGATCGCCGCCGGGGTGTTGTTGGTGATGGTGAGATTGACGATCAGGTAGTGGTCGGACTGCTTGTAGTGGTTGACCGCGACCTGCAACCCAGCCTCGTTCTTCGCCATCGGGGCCTGGCCCACGGGGAAGTTCTCCTCGGTCTTGCGGCCCGAGCCGCCGCCGCCGCAGCTGCCGAGCGCCACGGCACAGGAGATGAGGGCGAGGAGGACGTACGTGCGCATGAGGAGGCTCCGGGGTTGCGGGAGGTTTGTACGGTCGGCAGACAGGGGCGCAACCGCCGCCTCGCTATTCCCCCTCATGCCCGCAACCACCGCCCCGGCCAGCTGGGTACCTCTCCGGCGGCCATGCCCCGACTAGGTCGGCATCAACGTAAGCCGATGTATATACTACCACTTGCACAGCAGTACCAGCATCGACTCCAGCGTGCGGGCGGAACCGGCCTGCCGCCTGCAGGGCTGCACCGGCCGCAGAGATCGTGTAACCTTGAGCGGGGCAGGCACGAAGGAGGAGATATGGAGCCATCGCCGCAGCTGCGCTTCACCCGCCTGTGGATGCAGGCTCAGCCGGTGGTCGCCAGCGTGCTCACCGCCCAGCTGCGCGATCAGCAGGCGGTGGAAGACGTCATGCAGGAGGTGGCCCTGGCTGCCTTCCAGGCCCTCGCCGGGTTCGATGAGCGCCGCTCCTTCACCGGCTGGGCGGTCGGCATCGCCCAGCACAAGGCGGTGGACTGGCTGCGCCGCCACGGGCCGCGCCGGCTCGGCATCCAGGACGAATCCGCCCTCGCCACCCTGGCCCAGGTCGCGCAGGAGCTCGAGCAGGAGTTCTCCGCCCGCGAACTCGCCCTGCACGGCTGCCTGGAGGTGCTCGCCGGGCGCTCGCGCGAGGTGGTCCGCCTGCACTATGCCGAGGCCAAGCCGGTGGCTGAGATCGCGCTCCAGCTCGGGCTGACGGTGGCCAACGTCAAGGTCATGCTCCACCGTGTGCGCGAGGTGCTGCGCACCTGCGTCGAGCGCCGGCTGGCCCTGGACGGGCGCTGAGATGGCCGGCGAGCGGGCAGCTGGCATTGACGCGGCGCGCGCCTGGCTCGATGGCGAGCTGGACGCCGAGGAGTTCGCCGGTCTCGAGCAGCGCCTGCGCGGGCCAGAGGGCGCGCGGGACTTCCTGCGCGCCCTGCATTTCGAGCAGGCGGTGGCGCGCGTCGCCCGTGCCCAGGTCGAGGGCGAGGTGATTGCCGCCGCCGCCGCCGCCGCGCCGGTGGCTGGCGCCCAGCCTGGCCCCACCCCAGCGCCGAGCGCGCGTTTCAGGCGCCGGCGCGCGCGCGCATGGGCGGCGGAGGCGGGCTCTCTGCGTACGGTGGCGGCGCTGCTGTTCGCCGTCCTCGCGCTCGGCGCCGCGTGGTGGCGCTTCGCGCCTGCCCCGGTGGTGGGCACCTTGGTAGTCAACGCCGGCGCGGCGCAGCTCGCGGGCGAGGCGGTGGCGTTGGGCGAGAGCCGGGAGGTGCGCTCGGGGGCGCTGCTCGAGCTGCCGGCGCATGCCTGGTCGACGCTGCGCTTCAGCGACGGCTCGGTGGTCGACCTGCTCGACGGCACGCGCGTGGAGGTGGTGGTGGAGCAGGACGGCAAGCGCCTGGTGCTGGCGCAAGGCGAGCTGCACGGCGATGTGCGCAAGCAGCCGCCCGGGCGTCCGCTGGTCATCGTAACCCCGCGCACCCGCACCACCGTCATCGGCACCCGCCTCAGCGTCCAAGGCGGTGCGCACGAGCGGGTGGCGGTCGACGAGGGGCGCGTGCGGGTGAGCCGTCTGAGCGACCAGGCCGAGGTCCAGGTCGGCGCCGGCGAGGCGGTCGAGGTGCCGAGCGCGGGCGCGCTCAGCGTGCTGCGCCCGGCGCGCGCGGTGGCGGAGGCCCCGTCGGTCGATGGCCTGCAGCTGTGGCTCGATGCCGATCGCGGCATCGCCGCCGATGACCAGGGCTTGGTGTGGCAGTGGCGCGACCAGGGGCCGCTCGCCCTCCACCTCAGCCAGCCGGCGACCGACCAGCAGCCGCGCCTGCTGCGCGCCGCCACCGGCGAGCACGCCGCGGTGTCCTTCGCGCGCGACGAGCAATGGCTGTGCAGCACCGGGCGCTGGCCGGAGTTCCACTCCTACACCGTGGCCATGCTGCTGCGCCCGACCACCCTCGGCACCTGGAGCCTGGGCATCGGCTGCGGCTGGGGCAGCTTCTACTTCCACAGCACCACGCGCGGCGAGGTCTTCACCGGGGTGGGGGCCCAAGGTGGCGGCATCCGCTTCACCCCGGAGCAGCTGCCGGCGGGGACCTTGCGCCTGGGCGCCTGGCGCCGCTTCGCCGTCACCTACAGCGACAGCGAGGGCGGCGGCGCGGTGTATGTCGACGGTCGCCAGGCCGGGCGCATCGACATGCCGCGCCCGGCGGCGTGGCGCAATTTCCGCATCGGGCGCCAGCATCCGCCGCCCGACGAGCCGCGCGGCTTCGACGGCGACATCCAGGAAGTGCTGGTCTACGACCGCACCCTCGACGGCGACGAGATCGAGCGCCTCGACCGCCATCTCCGCCAGCGCCTGGAGAGCACGCCATGAGGTGCGCGCGCGTGACGCTGGCCGTGCTCGGGCTGCTCGGCGCGCTGGGTGCGCCGCTATCGGCGGCAGCCGAGGACGAGCTGGTCTCCAAGTACTGCTACGGCTGCCACTCGGTGACCAAGCACAAAGGCGACTTCGACCTCGAGAGCCTCGGCCGCCCGGGCGCCAACCCGCAGCAGGCGGA
>JAYVMM010000186.1:0-4207 GCA_043758975.1 Planctomycetota bacterium
TGCCCAGGCAGCAGAGGTCGATTCTCTGGGCGCGCAGCAGCTCTTGGTAGCGCCGGCATTCGGCAATCGGCAGGTCGGCGTCGCCGGCGAGGTAGTGGAAGACCTTGGGTCGCACGCGCGCGGCGACGCGTTCGCGCATGTAGCGGCGGAAGCTCGCCGGGTGGTCGGCGCCCAGGCCGAGGTACTCGTCCATGTGGAAGATCGTCACCCGGCTCCAATCGATGCCCGCGCGCGCGACCAGGAGATCGAGGAAGGCGAGCTGCGAATTCCCGGTGGCGAGGATGGCGGTGGCCGCTCCGCGCGCGGCGATGGCCTGGACCAGGAGTGCGTGGGCGCGCGCGGCTGCCTCCTGCGCCAGCGCGGCGACATCGGGGTGGACCCGCACCTCGAGCTGGTCGACGGTGAAGGTGCGCGGTCCGGGGGACAAAGAGGCGGGTGGTGGCATCGGGGCGTTCCCAGGCGACGAGCGGGACCGTAGAGCGCACCACCGTAGCGCGCGCGCGCGCCCGGGTCCAGGCCCAGGCCGGCGTCTCGAGGCTCCCCGCTGTACTGCAGCGACGCTTCAACAGCGGCTCCGATGCCCGGTATACAAGACGGAGGTCGAGACAGCCCATGCGCAATCCGCGACTAATTTCGGTTTTGGCGTGTGCGTCCCTGGGCATCAGCGCTCTTCAGGCCGGCGACGCTGGGATCCCGGTGGCGCAGTTCCAGGGCGACTTCTTCGGCGAGATGGGGCGCTCGTTCGCCACCATCGTCGCCGTCGATGTACCGGCTCAGACCGTGACCGTCGAGCTGGAACGCGATGGCTCCCGCGTCACCGTGCCTATCCGCAGCGATACCGAGATCCATTTCCGCGATTCCTGGGGCGAACTCTCGGATTATTTCCCCGGCGAGCGCGTCATGCTCTTCATGTACGTGGACGACGAACGCAAGTGGACCTACCCGCGCGCGATCCAGGACGACCTTCACGTGGCGGCGCGCCACGGCTGGTTCGCCAAGGTCACCGCCCTCGACGCCGGGGCGCGCACCTATTCCACCGTGCGCGAGGAGAAAGATGGCCAGGGCAAGGTCCTCAAAGAGGTTCGCGGCGACTACCTCTGCAGCCCGGGGGTCAAGGTGTGGAAGGGCAAGGAGGCGGGCGACTTCGCCACCCTTGCGCTTGGCGACGAAGTCATCCAGCAGCAGGTGCGGGTGGACGGCAAGCTGGTCGCGACCGAGATCGTCGATCGCGCCGGCGACAAGGAAATCGCCGCCGTGCAGGATGCCCGTCACCACGCCGATGAGGACCGCCTCGGGCTGCCGGCCTACGTCACTGATTACGAGGTGCTGAGCGGGGCGGTGACCATCACCGTTGCCTGGAGCAGCGCGGCGCGCGCCAGGACGCTCAAGCCCGGGCAGGCGGTGGCGCTCAAGCCCGCCGATGGATCCAAGCTGTTTGCGGCGGCGATCAGCGACATCCAGGGAGTCGATACCAGGGCGCGGCTGCAGCTGGTGGTGAATGCCCGCGTTGTCAGCCGCCTGGCCTATGGCGAGCTCGTGCGCCTCTTCATGCCGGGGACCGGACCGGAGCTGCCGCAGGGCAAAACCGGCATTCCGCACCTGCCGGCGAAGTAGCCGGCCTCAGTCCAGGCCGTCAGCCGTCAGCCGCGCGCTACCATCACTCGGGCGACGGCGCGGCCCGCCGCGCGCTGACGAGCAGCAGCATGCAGGCGAGCAGCAACCCGGCGACCGGGAGCAGGAAGATGCGCGGGCCCAGCGCCGCCAGCCCGTAGCCCACCGCGCTGTTGCCGAGCAGCATGGCGGCGGCAGTGACCACCCCGAGGGCGCCGAAGGCCAGGGCGCGCTCTTGCTGTGGCGCGAGCTCCGCCAACCAGGTCTTCTCTGCCCCCTCGCTGACGCCGGCGATGGCTGCCCAGGCCGCCCCGGCGGCGATCAGCCAGCCGCCGCCGGCGACGCTGAGGGCGGCGAGCAGCGCCGCGCTGGCCAACCAGCCGGCGAACAGGAAAAGGCGCGCGCCCAGGCGCTCAGTCACGGCGCCGGCAAGGGAGGCCGCCGCGGCCTGGACCAGGCTCAGGCCGCCCCAGGCCAGGCACACCGCCCACAGCGGCCAGGCGCCCGGCGCCCGCTCGCCCGCGGCACTGCCGGGGATCCCGGCCAGCTGGACGAGCACCAGCAGCGGGGCGATCTTGGCGCCCACTCCGGCGCAGCCGATGGTGATCAGGGGCAGGCGCAGGCGCCGGTCGCTGGGCCACCAGCCGGCGGTAACTGCTCCGCGCGGCGCCGCCTGGGGATGGTCCTTTAGACCCCGGCACCACCACAGCATCAGCGCGGTCGGCAGCAGCAGGGCCGCGATGGTCCAGCTCAGCGCTCCGCGCTGGGCGGTGTCCAGCGCCAGGGCCCAGCACACCGCAGCGGCGGCGGCGGCACCGGCGGTGGCGCCGATATGATCCATGGTGCGCAGGTGGGCGTAGGCGCGCGCGCGTCCGCCGGCGTCGACCCAGTCGGCGACCAGGGCGTCGCTGGCCGAACCGCGCAGCCCTTTGCCGAAGCGGTCGAGCAGGCGGCACGCGACGATCGCCGCCGGCCAGGCGAGAGCGACGCCGACCGCGGCGAGCGGGCGGGCGAGGGCATTGGTGCCGTAGCCGGCGCGCACCCACCCGGCCCGATGCCCGCTCGCATCGCTGGCGCGCCCGGTGACCAGCTTGAGCAGCTGGGCGAGGGCGTCGGCGACGCCCTCCATCAGGCCCAGCCATGCCACCGGCACTACCGCGGGCAGCAGCGGGGAGAGGAAATCGAGGGAGAAGTCGTTGGCGGCGTGCAGCCAGGCTAGCCGCCGCACGGTGGATGGCATGGCGGTCGTAGCGGGCGGCGACTGCGCGGGGGCGGGCGGGGAGGCGGGCATGGCGCGTGCGATCCTGCCGGTGCTCCGGCCCGCCGCCAGAGTTCGGGAGAGCCTGGCCGCTCAGCGAGTGGGCGGCGGATCCTCGGCAAGGCGTGCGTGGAAGCTGGCGCAATGGTCGCCAGCAGCGAGGTAGAGCCCATGCAGGCGGCAGAAGCCGTCCTGCACACGTACCGAGGCGTGCGCCGACCCCAGCGCGGTGAGGCCCGGCAGCTCGTGCTCGAGGGTCGCTGGAGCATTGGCGAAATGGGCGCAGGCGCCGCAGCTGCCCCGCCGCTGCGCGGAAGGCGACTCTGGTCGAGGGCTCAACGGGCCGCCAGCCCAGCCCAGTAGTCCCCGAACACCACCACCGAGAGGATGTAGCCGAGGATCACGTTCACTATCACCCCGGCAGTGAAGGCGATGAACGGACGGGTGCCGGCGCTCGCCAGTTCGCGGAAGCGGGTGGAGAGGCCGATGCTCAAGAAGCTGAAAGTGAAGGCCCAGGTGCGCAGCGCCACGAGCGGGTCGGTCAGCCCCGGCTTCACATCCTTTTTGTAGTCGGCATAGGAATAAGCGTGCACCATGAGGGTGACCAGGAGCGAGGAGAGCAGGAAGCCGATGACGAATTTCGGGAAGCGGTGCCAGATCTGGCCGACATCGACCCTTGGCTCGACCGCGCTGCGCTCCCAGAAGGTGATCGAGATGACGGCGAGGATCAGGGCCCAAATGCCGATCCATATGTCGCGCCCGATGACCTTGATCAGGGTGTAGGAGTTGGTCGCCTGGGCGGCGGTGCCGGTGATGGTGTGGTCGTGCTGGGCGATGTCGCCGTAGGCCTGGGCGGCGGCGATGCCGGCTGCGTCCGCGAATTCCGAGGTGCCGATCCAGGCCCCGGCGACGCCGGTGGGGAGGTGGAGCGCCTTGCAGACGAAGGGCAGGACGAAGATCATGACGATGGCCCACACCACCACCAAGCTGATGGCGATCGGGGGGTGCTCCTTCTTGGCCCGCACCGCGCCGGCGACGGCGATCGCGGCCGAGACTCCGCACACCGCGCCCCCGGCGCCGAGCGTCGCCGCCAGGCGCTTGTCCAGTTTGAGCCAAATGGCGGTGAAGAAGATCACCAGGAAGGTGGTGACGGACACCACCGAGGCCTGCAGGATGGCCCATGGACCGGCCCACACGATGTAGGTGAAGGGCAGGCCCGCCCCGAGCAGGACGATGCCGAGCTTGATGTAGAACTCGACCCGGCAGCCCTCGCTGAACCACGCCGGCAGGGTGGTGAGGTTGGAGACCGCCAGGCCGAGGAGCAGGGCGATCAGCGGC
>JAYVMM010000187.1:0-6703 GCA_043758975.1 Planctomycetota bacterium
ATGCTCGCCGATCGGCGCCTGGCCATCGCCGCCGTCGCCACGCGCTCCGGCTTCACCTCGGCCAAGCACTTCTCCACCGCCTTCCGCGCCGCCACCGGCATGTCGCCGGGGGCCTACCGCCGGGGAAGCACCGGCAGCGTGCGCTGAGCCCGCCGCCCCGCCTCAGGCAAGGACGCCGCGCACCACGGTGCCGGAGACATCGGTCAGGCGGTAGTCGCGCCCGCCATAGCGGTAGGTCAAGCGCTCATGGTCGAGCCCGAGGAGGTGCAGGATGGTGGCATGGAAGTCGTGCACGTGCACCTGGTCCGACACCACCTTGGCGGCGATCTCGTCGGTGGCGCCATAGGCCTGGCCGCCCTTGACCCCCGCTCCGGCGAGCCAGGAGGAGAAGCAGGCGCTGTGGTGGCCGCGGCCCTTGGTGCCGTCGACCCCCGGGGTGCGCCCGAATTCGGTGGTCCACACCACCAAGGTGTCATCGAGCATGCCCCGGCGCTTGAGGTCGCGCAGCAGCCCGGCGATCGGCTGGTCGATGTTCTTGGCATGCTCGGCGTGCTCGGCCATGTCGGCGTGCTGGTCCCAGTTGTGCGACGAACTGCCGTCGACCAGCTCGATGAAGCGCACCCCGCGCTCCGCCAGGCGGCGCGCGACCAGGCACTGCCAGCCAAAGCCCTCGCTCTTGCCGCGCTCGAGCCCGTAAAGCGCATGGGTCTCGTTGCTCTCCTGCCCGAGGTCGAAGGCCTCGCGCGCCTCGGTCTGCATGTGGAAGGCGGTCTCGAAGGAGCGTATACGCGCCGAAAGGTCGGTGTCGCCGGCGCGCGAGGCGAGATGGCGGTTGTTGAGCAGATCGGCGAGCGCGAGCTCGTCCTGCTGCACCCCGGCCTGGGTGGTGCGCGGCGCGAGATCGGCGATCGGCTCCGGCCCACCAATCACGCGCACGCCCTGGTGGTAGGCGGGGAGGAAGTCGTTGTTGAAGATCTGCAGTCCGGCGTAGGGCATTTGCGGCGCCAGTACGACGAAGGACGGCAGATTGCGGTTGACCGTGCCCAGGCCGTAGCTGACCCACGAGCCGATGCTCGGGCGGGCGAAGAAGAACGAGCCGGTGTGCATGCCGAGGGTGGCATTGTAGTGCTCGTTGTCCTCGCCCTTGAGCGAGCGGATGACGCATATGTCGTCCATGCACTCGCGCAGCCTGGGGAAGAGATCGCTGACCATGGTTCCGCAGCTGCCGCCCGGCTTGAAGTCCCAGAGCGGACGCAGCAGCACCCGCTGCTGGTTCGACAGCCCGCCGCCGATGCCCTTGGTCTTGCCGTCGGCGGCGAACAGCTGCGGCTTGTAGTCGAAGGTGTCCATGTGCGACACCCCGCCGTTGGAGAAGATGAAGATGATGCGCTTGGCCTTGGCCGGGTGGTGCGGCGGCTTGGCGGCGAGCGGATCGCCGCCGTCCTCGGCCAGCAGCTGCGAGAGCAGGCCGGGCAGCAGCAACGAGCCTCCGACGAAGCTGCGCAGGATGTCTCGGCGGCGGATTACGGGTCTCATCGCGGGCTCCTCAGTCAAGGTAGACGAATTCGTTGAGCCGCAGCAGCACGCGCACCAGCGCGTGCCACCCTTCGCGGGCGAGCTCAGACTCCGCGACGCCGGCGGCGCGCATGCGCGCGCGGATGCCGCCGAGGAAGGCAAGATCGGCGGCGGCCTCGTCCGCGGCAGGCGGGCGGGCGAGGGCCAGGGCATAGGCGAGCTGCAGGCGCGCGCTGTCGTCGCCTGGCGAAGCCAGCAGTCGGTCGGCGAAGCGCTGGGCCTGCTCATGCACCAGGGGATCGTTGAGCAGGAACAGCGCCTGCACCGGGGTGGTGCTGGTTGGGCGCGCCGGCGTGCTGGTGCTGGGATCGGCGCCATCGAAGATGGCGAGGAAGGGATGGCGCTGGATGCGCTGGGTCATGAGGAAGACGCTGCGGTGGTCGCTGGGGTAGATCGCCTTGAAGGGGTTGTGCTGGGTGAAGTTCCACTCTTCCTGGGGCGGGAAGGGGTGCGGCCCGGGCGGGGCGAGGTCGAGGCTGCCGCCGAGGGTGAGCAGGGTGTCGCGCAGGGCCTCGGCGTCGAGGCGGCGGCGCGGGAAGGCGGCGAAGCACTCGTTGCCCGGATCGCGCGCCAAGCCCTCGGGCGCGCGCTGTGTCGACAGGCGGTAGGCGTGCGACAGCATGATGTCGCGGTGCAGCGCCTTGAGCGACCAGCCGCCGTCGCGCAAGCGGGCGGCCAGGTAGTCGAGCAGCTCGGGGTGGCTGGGCAGTTTGCCCTGGCGCCCGAAATCATTCGGAGTGGCGACGATGCCACGCCCAAAATGGTAGTGCCACATGCGGTTGGCCATCACCCGGGCGGGGAGCGGATCGCCCGCATCCATGATCCAGTCGGCGAGCGCCAGGCGTCCGCTCGAATGGTCGCCCGCCGCCAGTCCGGCGCCCCCGAGGATGGTGAGGAAATGGCGGCGCACCCGTTCGCCCGGCTTGGCCGGATCGCCCTTGTACTGCAGCGCCGCGTCGCCGCGCTTGGCGAGCTCGGCGACGGCGTAGGCGCACGGGTATTGCGGCGGGCGGGCGCGCAGCGTGGCTGCGGCCTGCTCGGCCGCAGCCAGCTGCGTCCCCAGCCCCGGCTTGGCCTCGGCGGCGGCCTTATCAAGCGCCTCTTTCAGCGTCCTGACCTGGTGGTCGAGGTGCTCCTGCTCCTTCCTGCGCGCTGCGATCGCCGCCTCTGCCGCCCCTTGCTGGTCGGCATCGACCATGGGCATGAGGTCGCGCTGCCGCTGTTCGAGCTCGATGCCGGGCCACGGATAGCGCGTGCTGTTGAAGATGCCGTACAGCGCGTAGTAGTCCTGGTTGGAGATGGGATCGAACTTGTGGTCGTGGCAGCGCGCGCAGCTCACCGACAGGCCAAGGAAGGTGCGTCCGAGATTGCCGATGGTGTCCTCGATGGTGAGGTGCTGTGGGTAGTCGTCGACCCGCGAGCCGAAGCGCCGTGCATTGGCGAGATAGCCGGTGGCGATGATCCGGCGTGCGCGTTCGCTGCCGCTGCCGCCCATCAGGTCGCCAGCGAGCTGCTCCCGCACGAAGCTGTCATAGGGCTGGTCGCGGTTGAAGGCGTCGATGACCCAGTCGCGGTAGAGGTGCAGCTGGGGTATGGGAAAATCGGAGTTGTCGCCGGCAGTGTCGGCATAGCGCACCACATCAAGCCAGTGCCGACCCCAGCACTCGCCATAGCGCGGCGAGGCGAGGAGGCGGTCGACCACGTGGGCGAAGGCCTCCGCACTGGCGTCGGCGAGGTAGGCCTCGACCTCTCCTGGCGTCGGCGGCAGGCCGGTGAGATCGTAGGTGGCGCGGCGGATGAGCGCACGCCGGGTAGCGTCAGGGCCGGGCGTGAGCCCCTGATGTTCGAGGCGGGCGAGGATGAAATGGTCGATCGAGTTGTCAGGCCACCCCGTCGCGGTTATCGGCGGCACCACCGGGGCGATGAGCGGGTGGAACGCCCACCAGCTGCGGCCCTTGTCCCAGTCGATGGTCGAGGCGCTGGCACCGGCGGCCACGGTGTCTTGCGTGCGTGGATCTGGGGCGCCCGACTGCACCCAGGCCTCGAGGTCGGCGATCTCGGAAGCGGCGAGCTGCTGTTTGGGCGGCATCGCGAGGTCGGGGTCGGTATGGCGCACCGCCTGGATCAGCAGGCTGGATTTGGGATCGCCCGGAGCCACCGCCGGCCCGGTATCGCCCCCCTTCATGACCCCGGAGCGCGAGTCGAGCAGCAGACCGCCCTTGACCTTGTGCGCGCCCGCGCTGTGGCATTCATAGCAGTGGTCGGCGAGCAGCGGGCGGATGCGCTTCTCGAAGAATTCCGCCTGTTCGGTTGTCGGCAAACCGGCGAAAGTGCGCTTGGGCGCCGCCGGCGCTGCGCTCTCGGCGGCGAGCGCCGGCGCGGCCAGCGCCAGCGCCAGCAGGAAGAGGCCGTGCGGCAGAGCGCTGGCGAGGGCTGGCGTCGGCGTGCGCGGGCGCGCGTACGGGCCGGGAAGAGCGGGGCCGGGAATGGTGGTGGCGGCGCGCATTCAGGCCATGATAACGCGGCGGTCGATCCCTCAATGCCATTTCGCGACAGGCAATTCCGTTTGCGCGACAGCTCTGGGCTCGGTGCCACCCAGCAGCGAGCCAGGACGGCCTCAACGGTGTGGCCAGGTCCGGGTAGTGGATGTCCTGACCACCGGGAGGAAGTATGCCAAAAAACCCCATTTCCATCCGCGTTCCATTGCTGATCGCGATGGTCGCCGGAACCATCAGTATGGTCGCTGCGACCAACCGGATTTCCGCCGGCGAGCTGCCGGTGGCCTGCCATTGGATCGGCAATTCCTTCGCCGGCAGCGGCGAGAATGGCAAGGGTGAATGGATGCAGGACATGATCGACCAGATCGCCCTCTCCCCGGAGGGCACCGTGCTCACCGCCTCGGCCTGGGACGAGGCCGGTCGTTGCAGCGGGCTCTACCGCGACGGCCAGGTCAACCGCAGCTGCCTGCAGCAGAGCAAGGGCTCGCGCAAGGCTTGGGGCTGGGGCACCGCCGGCAGCGGCGTCGCCATCGACGGCGAGCGCTTCCTCATCCTCAACCTCGAGGGCGAATTGCTGCGCTTCTCCTGGAAGCCGGGCGAGCTGGACAGCGCGGTGCAGCTCGACCAGGTGGTGGTCGGCAAAGGACGCTGCGTCGCCATGCGCGCCAGCACGGTGGCGGTGGTGCTGGACGGCGATGTCGTCGTCCTGCTCTCCGCCAGCGAGCTCAAGGAGCGCCTGCGCTTCACCCTCGCCGGAGTCACGCGCGTGACCATCGCCCCCGATGGCAGCTTGTGGCTGCTCGCCGGAGGACGCATCGTCCACCGCGGCGCTGATGGAAGCGAACGGCCCGAGACCATCGGTGATGCCGGGCAGCCTTCTGCGCTCGCCTGCGATCCGCACGGACGCCTGGTGGTGTGCGACAACGGTCGGAGCCAGCAGGTCCTGGTCTACGACATCGCAGGCCAGCCGCGGCTGCTCAGCCGCTTCGGCGAGGATGGCGGCATCGCCGCCGGGATCCCCGGGCGGGCCGCGCCCACCAAGCTCTATGGCCTGCGGGGCGCGGACTACGATGCCGCCGGTAACCTCTACGTTGCCTGCTGCCTCGGCCCCGTGCAGGGCGCCGGCACCTGCCTGCGCAGCTTCGATCCCTCCGGTCGGCTGCGCTGGGAGCTGCAGGGCCTGGCCTTCGTCAACTGCTACGATGTCGATCCCGCCAGCGACGGCCATGCGCTCTATGGCCTGCACGAGATCATCGATTTCGATCCCGCAAAGCCGGCTGGGAAAAGCTGGAAGCTGCGCTCGATCAGCTGCGATCCCATTGCCCATCCCGACGATCCGCGGGCCAAGGACCCCACCGGCGGCATCACCATGCGCACGCTCAAGGGCAAGCGCGTGCTGTTCTCGTTCGGGCAAATGGCCGGCGCCCCGTCCTTCTTCGTCTTCCCCGATGAGCACTCCGATGTCGCGGTGCCGGCGGGGAAGTTCCCGCACGGCGGCTGGGCCAGCACGGTGGATGCCGAAGGATCGATCTGGTGGGGCGATGGGCCAGGAAAGGTGATCCGGCGCTGGGCCTTCAAGGGCTGGCAGGCCGATGGCAGCCCCGCCTACGATGCCGAGCATCCCGACACCTACCCGGTGCCCGGCGATTTCACCACCGTCTGCCGTGTGCTCTACGATCCGCCCAGCGACACCCTCTACCTTGGCGGCGACACCACGGCGCGACCGGCGCGCTCATGGGGCCTGATCGGCACCGAGTTGGCGCGCTACGATGGTTGGACCGCAGGCAAGCGCAGCAAGCGCTGGCAGGTGGTGCTACCCAGCGACGACGAGAAGCTGACGCCGAAATCGCTCGACCTCGCCGGCGCCTACCTCTTCTCGGTGTTCGTCAAAAACAGCGGCGGCAAGCCGTCGGTGGTCACGGTGTTCAGGCTTGAGGACGGCAGCACCACCGGCACCATGGTCCCCGGCCCGGAGGTCGGCGGGGTCAGCGGCTGGGTCGACATGACGCATGGCCTGCGCGCGTTCCGCTGCCGGGATGGCAGCTATACCGTGGTGGTCGAGGAGGATTGGCGCGCCAAGAACCTGGTCTACCGCTGGAAGCCCGCGCCGTGAGCTGCGGCTTACCGCCTACGGTTCCGGCGGCGGCGTCAGGGTGCGTCCCGACATGCCGCTCGACGAACCGACCAGCCAGCGATCGAAGGTGGCGATCAGTTCCACCAGTTCGTCCATGCCCGTGACCTTGACCAGGTATTCGACCACCTGGAGTTCGCGGCAGTGCTGGATGTCGAGGTAATTTTCCGAGCCGGACAGCACGATGATGGGGATGCCCTTGAAGCGTAGCTGCTTGCGCACCAGGGCGAGGAAATCCCTGCCGTCGAGCTGTGGCAGGCCGAGGTCGAGGATGATCAGACTCGGGCGCGGCAGCTGCGCGAACGGACCGGTGCGGTTGAGCACCAGCAAAGCCTCTTCAGCGGAGCCGACCCCCTTGAGCACGCCGCTCAGGCGGCTGTGCTTGAAGGCCCGCGCGAAGAGCAGGCGATCGTCCTCGTTGTCGTCGACGTGCAGGATGAGTGGGATGCGCGCCATGGGCTGATGCTCGGGTTTAGGGTGGTTGCGGGCGGGCGCGGGT
>JAYVMM010000188.1:0-2443 GCA_043758975.1 Planctomycetota bacterium
CGGCGCCTCGACTGCGATGAACCGCCGGCGGGCGCGCGCGTTGATCCTTGGTACGGCAGGCGCCCACGCGGTCGCCGCCGTGCCCAGGAGACCTAGCCATGGCGGAATCCCCGACCGACAAGTTGGACGAGGGCAAGCTCGATCTGGTGCCGATGATCGACTGCATCATGCTGCTCTTGCTGTTCTTCATCCTCACCACCAAGTTCTTCGACGACAAGGCGGTGCCGGCGCTGCTTTCCAGCGATGGCCAGCGCAACACCCCCGCCAGCGCACCCACCCCGCCACCACAGCAGATTGTGCTGTGCCTCGCGCCCGCGGGCCTGACGCCGGGACGGCAGCCGTCGGACTACCTGAGCCTGCTGCACGCCATCGAACAGGACCTGCCGCCCGGCGGCGCGCTCAACCAGGTCGAGCTGCACCTCGGCGGCGACGATCCGCTCGCCGTCGATGGGCGGGCGCTGCGCGGGCCGACCACGCCGGAGCAGGCCCGTCTGATGTCTGCCATCCATTCGTACGTGTTCGCCGCCCTCGCGCGGCGAGAGCGACCGGGCGCGGCGACGCGCAAGGAGCAGGACCCGGTGGTGATCCGCTGCTTCAGCCAGCTGCCCTGGAAGTTCACCATGGTCGCCTACGACGCGGTGCGCGCCTATGAGCGCTTCATGGCGCCGCCGCCAGCTGGCGGCGGCACGGCGACGACGGGTGCGGCGGCGGAGCCCGACGAGAGCGATCCCCGCCTGTGGGCGCTCGCCCGGCGCATCGACTTCGCGCCGCCGCCCGTGCCCAACGTATCACGCAATCAGCTCGGCGACGAGCTCTACGAGATCGTCAACCAGCACTGAGCGGAAACGACAGACCCGGCCCGGCCCGGACACCGTTCAGTCCTACTTGGCACCGACGCAGAAGAGGTGGGTGTCGCTCTTGAGGAAGAGCCGCCCGCCGCTGATCGCCGGCGAGCAGGAGCTCGGTTCACCGAGGTCGTTCGCCGCGAGCTGCTCATAGACCGGACCGGCTTTGATCACCCACGACATCCCCGAGCTGGCGTAGTAGATCAGCCCATCGGCAGTGGCCACCGGGCTGGGATTGAAATCGCCGCTCAAGCGGTGGGTCCACACCTCCTCGCCGGTGGCGAGGCGGTAGCAGCGCAGGGTCGAGGAGATGCGGTACAGGTAGTCGCCGACGATGAGCGGCGAGTTGAAGCCGTTGATGCCGCTCTTGAGCGTCCACTTGAGGTGGCTGGCCGCGAGTTCGCCGCTGCCGGCGGGGTCGATGCATATGCCGGGGCCGCCGCGGCCCTCGTCGGTATAGGCGAGCCCGGCGGCGTAGACCGGGGTCGAGACGTCGCCCTTGGCGGCGAACCACCACAGCAGCGTGCCATTGGCGGGATCGACGCCCTGCAGGGCATTGGAGGCGCTGACCAGCAGCTCCGGCTTGCCGCCCACGCTGGTGAGCAGCGGCGTGCTGTGGTTGAAGCCGACCCCCGGGCGCTGCTGGCGCCAGCGCTCGGCTCCGCTCGCGGCATCGAAGGCGGCGATGAAGGAGGTCTTGCCGCCCTGGTCGCAGAGCAGGATCACGGTGTCGCGGTAGACCAGCGGACTGCTGGAGATGGCGACGTCGAAGGCGCGCGGCTCGATCTCGCGGCGCCACACCACCTTGCCGTCGAAGTCGAGGGCGACCAGCACCGCCGAACCGAACAGCGCGAAGACGCGCTTGCCATCGGTCGCCGGGGTGGCGCAGGCGTAGCCGCCGCGCAGGTCGGAGAGCAGCCAGGGCCCGGGCGGCACCAGGGTGTCCCACAGGCGTTCCCCGCTTGCCGTGCGGTAGCAGCAGACGTGGTGCTCGACCGGCTTGTTGAGCGCGGTGGTGACGAGGACGCGGTCGCCCGCTACGATGGGCGAGGACTGCGAGATGTCGGACTTGGGCAGCTCGGCGGTCCACAGCACGTGCTCATGCTGCGCCCCGCCCCAGCTGGTGGGCAGCCCGCGCTCGTCGCTCACACCCATGCCGCCAGGACCGCGCCATTGCGGCCAGTCGCTGGCGGGCGCGACCGCCGCCGCCATCAGCAGTAGCGGCAGCAGTAGCAGTAGCAGCAGTAGCAGCAGCAGCAGCAGCAGCAGCAGCAGTAGCGCAGGACGGGCGAGGAGAGCGCGAATGGATGGCGGGCTCATCATACGATTACCGTTGTCGCCTGATCGAGCAGTCAAGCGGTGGGGAGCGCGATGCGCGCTCCGCGTTTCTCACGCCGGCCTCATGCCGGATCCGCAGGCCATGCCCTAACCGGCAGCGGCACAGCCATTTGCCAGGTCGCTTCCAGCCACATATCCTTTTGCGGACGCGCCCGCACGACCTACCATGCGGTGCGAGGGAGATCGCCACGGGATGAGCTGCGCGCACTGCGACCAGGTTGAGTTGGCGCCTGCCGGACACCGTTCCGGCACGCCGCACG
>JAYVMM010000189.1:0-2748 GCA_043758975.1 Planctomycetota bacterium
GATGCCGTGCGCGCGGGAGAGAGCGCGCCGGCGCAGGCGGCGGCGCTGCGCGAGCACGGCGACGCCAGCCAGCTGATCGCCCGTCTGCCGGGACCCGCCGGCGCGCGCGCAGCGGGCGCGCCCGCGCCCCGCGCGTGGTACGATCTCGAGCTGCACGACTGCGGTCCGGGCAGCGCCTCGGTGTGGACCGGCGGCGGCGACTGGGCACAGGCCCTGGCCGGCCAGCGTCAGCAGCCGGCGTTCCAGGCCGGCGCGCCGGCGACCCTCGCCGGCGATGCCGCCGAGGTGCGCCGGGTCGCCTACTGGGAGGTCTTCGCCGGGGCCTGCGGCTTCGCCGTGGTCGGTGCCGCATGCGCTCGCGCCCAGGATGGCGCGCCCGGCCTCGGCAGCGAGCGCGCGGCCTGGCGCGAGGCGCTGTTCCAGGCCGCCGCCGAGGATCTGCAGTTCCTGCGCCAGCTGGTCGAATCGCGCCCCTACCTCTGCCGCATCCCCGACCAGGGCCTGATGGTCGGCGACGCGCGCAGCGGGCGCGACCACATCCGCGCCACCCGCGGCGCCGACGGCGCCCAGGTCAGCACCGGCAGCTACGCCTTCATCTACAGCGCCGGGGGCAAGGCGATCGCCGCCGACCTCACCAAGCTCACGGGCTCCATGCTGATGGCCTCGTGGTTCGATCCGCGCTCCGGCGTAACCACCTGGCTCGGGCAGTTCGCGGTGCGCGGGACGCGCACCTTCGTGCCGCCCAACGCCGAGGACTGGGTGCTGGTGCTGGAGGACTCCGCGCGCCACTACCAGCAGCTCGGCCTGAGCACCGACCGCCGCTCGACCTCTTGAGCGCTTCCGGCCTCCGGCCTCAGCCGGGCGCGGGCGCAGGCGTGCTGCGTGGCGCCATCATCCGGCGCCAGGCGGCATGGATGGCGCCCGGATCGAGGGTGCGCAGGCAGACGTTGTCGCGGCAGCTGCGGTAGACCGGGGTCTCGTGGCAGAACTGGCAGGGTGCCTTGCCGAGCACCGCCGCGATCGGACCAGGGCCACGCGCCAGGAAGGCAGCGGGGTTGGTCGGGCCGAAGACGATGACGATCGGGCAGCCGACTGCCGCCGCCATGTGCGCCGGACCGGTGTCGACCGAGATCATGCCATATAGCTCGGCGTGGAAGGCCGGCATCTCCGGCAGCGGTACGGCGCCGAGCCAGTCGTGCACGCGCGCGCGCAGCGCCGGCGGCACCAGCGCGATGATGGCGCGTGCCTCGCGCCGCTCCGGTGGGCTGCCCTGGAGCACGAAGCCATCGCAGTCGCCGGCGCTGAGCATGCGCTCGATGACTGCCGCCCATTGCTGCGGCTGCAGGCCCTTGAGGTTGAGCTGGCGGCGGAACCAGCGGTGGGTGAGCGAGGTCCCGGCCTGGATCGAGACGATCCGGTTGCCGAGCGCGCGCAGGCGTGCGCGCACCGCCAGGCGCGACGCTTCAGGCACGGTCAGCCTGGGCACCGCCTCGGCCCCGCTCATGTCGTAGCCGCCCTCGACGAAGGCCTTGAGGTAGATCTCGTGCATCGGCACCGGCTGGGTCGGCGGCAGGCGCAGCACGCGCACCGGGATGGCGCCGCGCCAGCTGTCCAGCCAGGCGCGGATGATCGGCGATTCGCCGCTGAAGATCACGATCTCCTGGTAGCCGGCAGCTGCGAGCTGCGGCACCAGCCGCCCGCGCTGATTGCCGAGCAGGAGGCTCTTCCACGGCCTGAGGTGCGGCTTGCCGAGCACGTAGGTGGTGCCCAGCCAGGGCTCATGCGCGAGGATGTCGCGCGTCCACGGGCGCTCCAGCATGTCGATCGGCCCCTGCTCGCCGAGCTTGCGCATGAACGGCGTCAGCATCACGACGTCGCCGAGGCGAGCGAAGAAGACCACCAGGCGCTTCACGGCGATGCACGCTTCCAGGGGTTGGCGCAGTGCCTGCCAGGGTAGGCCCGACCGCGATCCTGAACAGCGATTTAACCGTGCCCCTCCGCTGCCGCCGGCGTGCCGGCGCAGCGTGCGAGCAGGGCGTGGACCGCCTGCCACCAGGGATCGTAGAGGATCATGTCGAGGTGCTCGCCGGAGGCCATCACCACGGTCTGGGCGAGCGGCGCGGCGGCAGCGAGGGCGGCGCTCTGGGCTGCGGGCATGGTGCGGTCGTTGGCGATCCAGCCGATCAGCAGCGGTTTGCCCGCACTCAGCACCGGGGCGTCGACCGGGCGCAGGCGCACGGGATCGAAGCCCACCGCCAGGCGGGTGAAGGCGCGGGCGAGGGCGGCGAGCGGGCGCGGCAGCACGCGCCGCAGCTCGCTGCCGAGTTCGGCGTATGGGCTCTCGATGATCAGGGCGCGGCAGCCGGGCAGCTGCGCGCTGGCGAGCACAGTGATGCTCGCACCCATGCTCGCGCCGGCGGCGACCAGGGGCAGCTCCCCGGCGTGCGTGCGCGCCACCGCCCACACCGCGGCGAGGTCGCCGACCTCATTGCCGCCATCGGTGACGGATGCGGGCGCCGAGCGCCCGCAGCCGCGCAGATCGTAGGCGAGGACCGCCCAGCCGGCCTCGCTGAACACCCGCAGGTGATTGAGGAAGCCCTCCTTCCAGCCGCCCAGCCCATGGGTGAACACCACCATGCCGCGCGCCGGGCCGGCGCGCGGACGGTAGAGCCGGGCATGCAGGCGTATGCCGCCCCAGCCTACGATGCGCAGCTCCTCGGTGGTGCAGCGCGTGAGCACCTTCGGGTC
>JAYVMM010000190.1:0-2377 GCA_043758975.1 Planctomycetota bacterium
CCGACCCAGACCATCCTGCCGTTGCCGGACCGCGCCCGCGCGGTCGGCGTCTGCCTCGGCGGTGCGGCGATGGACACCCTGTTCGCCTTCAGCGCCAACCGGATCTGGAAGCGCACGGTCAAGGTGCATGCGGCGGGGGCGTTCACCCCCTGGAGCAAGGTGCGCAACACGCCGTTGTGATGGCCGGCTCCGGCGCCCCGCCTGGGGCTGGGCGCGGGAGAAGGCCCGGCCTCCCCAGGTACGAAGCACGCTCCACCGGCATCCTGCGCTGCCACACGCGCACGCGCGGTCCAGCTTCTTGCGCCTGCGCCTGCGCGCGCAGCCCCGAGCCGCTCGCCTGGCATCCTGGCGATCTCTACGGTGCGCACCGGCCCGAGGGTGGGCCGCATATTCCAAACCGACCACGGGTGAACGCAGTACCACCAGCTGCGTTCATCCGAAGATCAGACCGCCATTCCATGGCCGGGAGAAGCCCCATGCCGTCACTCCGCCCCCTCCGCCTGCTCATCGGCGTGTTCCTGGCGGCGCGCCTCGCCGCCGACGATGTTACCGCCAATGCCGAGGCCTTCCTCCTCGCCGATGACCGCGAGCGCATGGTCGCCGCGCTTCCCGCGGGCAGCGCCGACCAGCGCTACTACCGCTGCCTGCTCTGGCAGCAGGAGGGCAAGCTCAAGGAGGTCGACGAGGCGCTCACCGCCTGGAAGGCGTGGGACAAGGACAAGCTCGACGAGGAGCGCTTCGCGCGCATCCGCGCCCGCCAGGCGCTGCTGTGGTACGCCACCGACCACACGCGCGCGCTCGACCTGCTGCGCCGTGAGCTCGAGCTCGGCGCCGCGCTCCCGGCGCTGCCGAACGCGGCGCCCAAGGCGGCGCCCGACGCCAAGCCGCCCAGCGCCCTCGACCCCGCGCTGATCAGCTGGGAGGCGGCGCGGGCGGTCGGCCTCGCCGGCGGCGAGCCGGTCCAGGCCTTCAGCGCTGCGGGGCTGGAGCGCCTCGCCGCCGAGCAGACCGACGGCACTCAGCTGCGTACCCTGCTCAAATTCCTGTCGACCGCGCGCTTCCCGCGCGCGGTCGAGCTGGTGGTCGCCGAATTGCGCGCTCCCTCCTCGCCCGGCTTCGGCGCCTTGCCGCTGCACCACCAGCTGAGCCGGGCGCAGCTGGAGGCCTGCCGCGCCGCGTTGCCGGCGCTCGGCGGGGATGCCGACTTCGTCAGGACCTTCGTCGCCAGCGTGCACGCAGCGCATATCGGCGCCTCCTGGGAGGGCGATGCCGCCTCCCTGCGCGCCTATCTCGAGGACCTGCTCGCCTTCGCTACCTCGCTCACGCCAACAAACCCCGAGCTGGAGTCCGTGGTGCGCTACAACCTGCTCGCGCTCGCCCGCGACGCCGGCACGGTAGCGCGCGCCGATCTGCTCGCCTACCTGCACCTGCCCGGCACCGCCGGGGCGGTCAATGGGCGCCGGACGCGGGATCGCGCCGCCGCAACCGCCAAGGACGACTGGCTCGACCACCTCGGTCTGCGCAGCGATCAGGACGACCGCGAGGTGGTGGCTGACGCCCTCGCCCTGGTGCTGGCCAAGGAGAACGACGAGTCGGCCTTCGCCGGCGAATTCACCGCCGAGCCCCTGCGCGAGCACTTCATCGACGCCAAGCTCGCAGCGGGGGTCGGCGAGGCGGAGCGTTGGCTGAAGCTCCTCGGCCATGCCCTTGCCGCGGCGCCCTGGCGGCAGGTCGCCCTGCGCTTCGCGCCGGGCGGCACCCGGGACTTCCACGGCGGCGATGCCGCCTTCGTCGCGGTGGACCTGCGCAATGTCCAGGACGCCCAGCTGCGGGTCTACACCCTCAATGCCGCCGCCATCTACGCCCAGACCCAGGCCGAGATCTCCCCCCACATCGACCTCGATGGGGTGGTGCCCAACCACGAGCGCCAGCTCAATTTCCCCGGCCCAGCGCTGGTCCGCCATCGCGAACGCATCGCCCTGCCCGAATGCGCCGCCCCCGGCACCTACGTGGTCGAGATCGTCGCCGCCGGCCAGGCGCTGCGCGCGGTGCTGCGCAAGGGTCAGCTGCGCGCGCTCAGCCGCCCGGCGCGCGACGGCCAGCGCCTGCGCATCTACGATGAGGACGACCGGCGCGTGCCTGGCGCCAGCGCCTGGCTGAACGGCCAGGAATTCACCGCCGATGCCGGGGGGGAGATCCGCATCCCCTATGCGGGCAAGGCGCGCGAGCAGAAGCTGATCCTGGTCCAGGGCGGTCGCGCCAGCCTGGCTGGGCACCGGCTGGAAAGCGAAAGCTACGAGCTGGCGGCCAACCTGCTGCTCGATCGCGAACAGCTCATCGCCGGGACCACCGCCACCGCCATCCTCAACCTCCACCT
>JAYVMM010000191.1:0-4892 GCA_043758975.1 Planctomycetota bacterium
AGCGCTTGATGTGGAAATTGAGGCAGGGGCTGAAACTGCGCCGGGCGGGGTCGTCCTGGCGCAGTTCGAGGTCGCAGACGCGAAAGCGGAACACCCGCATCAGGAAGTGGTAGGCGCGGTGGAGCTCCTTGGCCGAGGCGAAAGGGCCGAAGACGTCGACGTCCTTGAGGTTGCGCTCGCGCGTGATGTAGACGCGGGGGAACTCCTCGCGCGTGACCACCAGCAGGGGGTAGGTCTTGTCGTCCTTGAGGCGGACGTTGTAGCGCGGCTGGAGGTCCTTGATCAGCGCGTTCTCGAGCAGCAGCGCCTCAACCTCGGAGTCGGTGGCGATGAAGGCCAGGCTTACCACTTCGCAGACCAGGCGCTGGGTGCGCACGGGATGGCCATCGCGGGTCTGGAAGTAGCTCGTCACTCGCCGGCGCAGGTTCTTGGCCTTGCCGACGTAGATCTCGACCCCGGCGGCATCCTTGTAGATGTAGCAGCCCGGGGTGTCGGGCAGGGCCATGATGCTCGCGGCGAGTGCGGCTGGCGGCTGGGGATCCATCGCGTCTTCAGCTTGAGCATGAGCCTGCGCGCGCGCGCAGACTATTCGAGCTTGAACTTGTCCTTGTTCTGCACCCACCAGCCGTCCCAGGCCTTGCGCAAGGCTGCGTGGTTGACCTGGTGCCAGGCGACCCAGCCCTTGAGGTCGGCATCGAGGGCGGCGCGCTTGCCGGCCTTGGCTGGCAGCGGCGGCAACCCGTTGGGCCCAGGCGCGGCGCCGGTGGCGGGGATCTCCTCGTGCTTGCACAGGATGCTGAGCATGTGGCTGGCGTAGAGCGCGACCACCGGCTCGGGGTCGTCGAGGGCGGCGATGATGGTGGGGATGCAGATCTTGGTGCCGACCGACTCGAGCACCTCGACGCAGCCCAGGCGTACGCCCCAGTCGGTGTTGCTGGCGAGCGATTCGCAGAGCTCGTTCTCGATCGCCGCTCCGCGCGCGATGAGCGTGTCCTTGGCCTCGTCATAGGCCTTGGAGGCGCCGGCGTCGTTGGCCTCGTGCTTGCCGTTGGCGAGCTGGGCAATCTCGGAAAACAACGTCTGGCGCTCGCTCTCCGCATTCTTGGCGGGGGTGGTGGAGAACAGCGGCTGGCGCTCGTCGTCGCAGCCGCCCAGGGCCAGACAGCCGAGCAGTCCGGCGGCGGCGGCGAGGGCACGGACGGTGGGGCGGGGCGGGCGGCTGGCGCTGTGGTTGCGCATAGGGCGTCCTCCGGCAGCGCGGCCCGCCCGCTGGAGTGGCGGCACCGAGGCGCGGGCCACTACACCTATCGCACGGGGCGGCGCTGTCGATACCCGCGGGCCGTGGTTCACACGCCGGGGCGCAGCACGCGCACCTCGCCCGCATGCTCGCAGCGGTAGCGCCCGGCGGGGGCGGCGAGCGGTTCGCCGTCGCACTGCATGCGCCCGGCGCGCGCCAGGCGCAGGGTGCCGCCGCTGAACGAGCCCAGGCAGCTCGGGCGCCGCAACCCGGCGGTGACCAGGCCGAGGGCGACGCCGTGGGCGAGCGCGACCACTTCGGCGCGCCCGTCATCGTCGCGCCCGCCTGCGCTGAGGCGCACGCCGCCGGCGTAGCTGCTGATGCTCGCCACCACCAAGGCGCTCGCCCAGGACGGGATGGCGGCGAGGCCAGGCGCCGCCAGGGCCACCTGGGAGGATAACGGAGTGGACTGGGCGCATGCGCCTAAACATGAATATACCAATCGGTTAGCGATGAGCCCGCGGATCAGCGCGGGGTGGCGTTGGCGGGCGCGGTGGAAGCGCGCGACGATCAGGGCGTCGATGCCCACGCTCCAGTAGCCGTACCAGGCACGAGTCCAGGACGGACCGGCCACCACCCAGCGGTCGAGGCGCCCAGCGGGGGCGTCGCGCAGCGCATGGAGCGCCTGCATGAGGTCGGCGGCGTTGCGCGGGCTGCGCGTTGGCCAGCCACAGGCGCGCGCGAGGTCATTGCCGGTGCCCAGGGGCAGGATGCCGACCGCCGGCGGCTGCAGCAGCGGGTGGCGGCAGTGCGCCTGATGGGCGGCATCGAGGGTGGCGGCGACGGTGCCGTCGCCGCCACAGGCGACCAGCGCCGCTCCGCTCGCACACGCCTGGTCGGCGACCGCGGCCAGGTCGCCGCCCAGCAGGCTGACCCGCGGCGCCGGGCGGGCCTCGGCCAGCAGGCGCGCCAACGCCGCCCCATGACCATCACCGCTGACGGGATTCACCACAAAAACCAGCTCGCGCACCACCCAACCCCCTCATCCGCGTCCGCCCCCGAGGCGGCGGGAGTAAGGAGCTTGGCCGGCGCCGGGCGCAGGTAAAGGCCGGCCGCGGTCGCCACCACCCCCTCCGGCGGCCCGGGCGAGGGGTACTGTGGCCCCGGCGAGGATGCGCTGCGTTGTTGACTGACAAGACCCCCGCGACTATGAAACTAAGCATGTAAACCCGTATCCCGAACCGACCCTAGCCGAACCTGGGCCCCGTCGCCCGGAAACGCAGTGTGCGACCGGATACGCTGAGACACGAGAGGAAACCGCGGGTGGAATCCGAACTGGAGCGCCTTCGCAAGAAGGTCGAGAATTTCCCCTCCGCCTCTGCCTACAACCGCCTCGCCGAGCTGATGCGGCTGGGCGGAGACGTCGGCGGGGCGGCCCAGGCGTGCCGGCGCTGCATCAAGGAATTCCCTCGCAACGGCCAAGCCTACGTCATCCTCGCCGAGATCGAGATGAACAGCGGCAAGAAGGAGGACGCGGTCAAGAACCTGATCACCGCGGTCGAGCGCGATCCGCGCAGCTACACCGCCCACCGCATGCTCGCCGACTACTACTCCACCTCCGGCAAGGCCAGCCAGGCGCTCCAGCACCTGCGCCTCATCCTGACCTTCAAGGCCAATGACCCCCTGGTGATGCAGAAGATCGAGCAACTCACCGGCAAGCCCGCCGCGCCCGCCGCCGGCCCGCCCTCGACCAGCACCCAGCGCAACCCAGGCACCACCAGCGCCAGCCGCCCGGTGGCAGGAGCGCCGGGCGCGCCCGGGCGCGGCGACGCCATCCCGTTCTCCCCGGGCAAGAGCGGCCCCGGCGACAGCCTGATCGCGCTCTGCCGTGAGAGCGGCGTGCGCGGCGCCCTGATCGCCGACGACAAGGGCAGGGTGGTGGCGAGCAACGGCCTCAGCCCCGGGCAGGAGGACCTGCTCGCCGCCCTCGCCGCCGAGATCGGCGCCGCCAGCCTGCTCGCGATCAAGGCCATCGGCCAGGACAAGCTGAGCACCTGGACCGCAGCGGCGAGCCAGGGCCAGGTGCTGGCGTTCAAGCGCGAGCAGCCCTTCAGCGTGGTGGTGCTGGCCGAGCCCGGCGTGCGCCCGGCGATGCTCGAGATCCGCGCTCGTCAGGCGCTCATCGACCTGGGAGCGGCCTGACATGCAGGAAATCCTCACGCAGCTCAACCGCGTGCGTGGCGTCGGCGGCTCCCTGCTGGTCAGCGGCGAAGGCTTGGCGATGGCCTCGGCGCTGCGCGAAGGCACCGACGAGGCCCAGCTGTCGGCCACCATCGGCAACCTCATCGAACACAGCCAGCGCCTGTGCAAGCACCTCGAGCTCGGCGCCACCCGCCACGTGCACGCCGCCAGCGAACAGGGCGGCCTGCTGCTGCTCGCCGCCGGCAACGGCTACCTGGTGGTGGTGGTCGACCCCGCCGCCAACCTCGCCCTGCTCCAGCTCGAGACCAAGCCCTTCATCGAACGCATCGCCCAACGCCTCGCCCTCTGATCACGCCGCCCCCTCCCACCAGCCGCCGCCTCCCGTCCAACCGCGCAGTCTAGAGAAAACGCCATGGTGCAAATCAATTTCGGCCAACGAGAAGTCAGCTGCAAGGTGGTCTTCTACGGGCCGGGCATGTCGGGCAAGACCACCAACCTGGAGATCATCCACAAGAAGGCGCCCAAGGACGCGGTCGGCGAGATGGTGTCGATCGCCACCGAGACCGACCGCACGCTGTACTTCGACTTCCTGCCGCTCGACCTCGGCCAGGTGGCGGGCATGCGCACCAAGTTCCAGCTCTACACGGTGCCCGGCCAGATCTATTACAACGCCACCCGCAAGCTGGTCCTGCAGGGCGTCGACGGGGTGATCTTCGTCGCCGATTCGACCCCGGACAAGATGCCGGAGAACCTTGAATCGCTGCAGAACCTCCGCGACAACCTGGCGGAGATGAACCTCACCCTCGAGGACGTGCCGCTGGTCCTGCAGTACAACAAGCGCGACCTGCCCAATGCGCTGACCATCGCCGCGATGAACGCTGAGATGAACCCGATGAACGCCCCGGTGTTCGAGGGCGTCGCGCGCGAGGGCAAGGGTGTGTTCGCCACCCTCAAGGAGATCAGCCGCCAGGTGATCGAGAAGCTCAACAAGGAGCACGCCCCGGCGGCCAACCGCCGGCGCACCAATTCCTCGCTCACCCCGCCCGCCAGCCCGACCCCGACGCGCCCGCCCGGCACCGCGACGCCGGCGCAGCCGCTGCCAGCGCAGACCCAGGCGCCGGCGCACTCAACCACCCCGCTGTCGCAGCCGCGCCTGCCGCAGCGCCCGCCGGCGCCCGCCCAGCGCCCGGCTGCCGCCGCTCCGACGCCGATGCCCGCCCCGCCGCCACCGGCGCCGCCCGCCGACGCCGCGCGCGACAAGCACCTCGCCAAGGCTAAGCCGCCGGCTCTTGAACGGGCGCAGCCGCAAAAGATCAACCTCGGCACTACCGACCCCAGCCTGAAGAAGTACCAGGAGACCCAGAAGCCGGGCGGCTCCGGGGTCAAGACCCTGCTGCTGATCCTCATCCTGCTGGTGGTGGCGGTGGTAGTCACCGTCGCCCTGGTAATCTTC
>JAYVMM010000192.1:0-4802 GCA_043758975.1 Planctomycetota bacterium
TCGATGCGCTCGGCCCGCCGCCGCCCGGCCTCGATGAGCTGGTCGAGGCCGAATGCGTGCACAGCGTGCGGGTGGCGCGCCTGGCGCTCGAGCGGGCGCTGTGGCGGCGCGGCGCCCCGCGGGTGGCGCGCGAGGACCTCGACCCGCGCCCGCAGCTGATCCCCGAATACCGGCGGCTGTGGCTGGCGCGCAGCCGCCCCGGTGGCCTGGAGGACAGCGTCGCCCACTACCACGCGCTCACTGCCGGGCTGCCAGGCGGCTGAGCGCTGGCGGTGGCGGGCGGAGGCGCGGGCGGCGAAGGCCCGTAGGCAAGCCCGCGGCAGGCGCTACACCTGTAGCGCCCCCCTGCCAGGATCCGCATGGCCCGCGCCACCTTCACCAATGTACCCGCCACCGCCCGCAACCAGCGTGCCGCCGATCCCGAGGAGGCGCGCAAGAACCGCTCGGCGCGCCGCCACCACGGCACCCGCTACGTCGCCGGCTGCATGACCGGCACCAGCCTGGACGGCCTCGATGCCGCGCTGGTGGCGATCGACGGCAACGGCCTGACCATGCGCATCGAGGTGGTGCGCGAGACCAGCCGACCGCTCGGCGAGCTCGCTGAGCCGCTGCGCCGGCTGTGCAATCAGGAAGCGCTCGACGCGCGCGCCATCAGTACCCTCGCGCGCGACCTCGCCGCCCTCCATCTCGATGCCCTGCACGAACTCGGCAAGGGCCAGCGCATCGACCTGGTGGCGATGCACGGCCAGACCGTCTACCACGCCCCGCCGCTGAGCTGGCAGCTGTGCGATCCGGCGACCATCGCCGCCGACCTCAAGGCGCCGGTGGTGTTCAACCTGCGCGCCGCCGACATCGCCGCCGGCGGCGAGGGTGCGCCGATCACCCCGCTCGCCGACTATCTGCTCTTCCGCCACGTGCGCGAGCGCCGCACGGTGGTCAACCTCGGCGGCTTCTGCAACCTCACCCGCCTGCCCGCCGGCGAGGACACCCGCCAGATCTCCGGTGGCGATGTGGGCGCCTGCAACCAGCTGCTCGATGGCATCGCGCGCGCCCGCCTCGGCCAGCCTTTCGACCGCGACGGCGCCGCCGCCGCGCGCGGGCAGGTGCAGCCCAAGGCGCTGACCGCGCTCGCCACCCAGCTCGAGCTGCAGGCGCGCGCCAAGCGCAGCCTGGGCACCGGCGACGAGCTCGCAGGCTGGATCGAGCAACACCAGCAGCATTCCGGCGCCGACCTCGCGCGCACCGCCTGCGCTGCCATCAGCCAGCTCATCGCCCGCCACGCCCAGCCCTGCGACCGCCTGGTGCTCGCCGGCGGCGGCAGCCGCAACCGCACCCTGGTCGCCGAGCTGCGCGGACGCGCCGAGGTGCCGGTGCAGATCGCCGACGAACTCGGCATCCACGCCAGCCTGCGCGAGGCGGTGGCGATGGCGGTGCTCGGCGCACTGTGCCAGGACCGCGTGCCGATCACCCTCGCCCAGGTCACCGGCTGCGAGCGCGCGCCGATCGCCGGCTGGTGGGTGCTGCCGTGAGCCCCACGGTCGCCCAGAGCGCCTGAGCCATGCTCCCGCCCGACCGCGCGCACCTCGTAACCGAAGCGCGCAATCCGCACAGCATGGCCCTGCACCGCGCCTCGGTTGCGGAATGCGTGCAGCTGATCAACCGCGAGGACGCCGAGGTGCCCGCCGCGCTCGCGCGCGCGCAGCCGGCGCTGATCAGTCTGATCGAGGCGATCGAAGGTCGCTTCACCGCCGGCGGGCGGCTGGTCTACCTCGGCGCCGGCACCTCCGGGCGTCTGGGCGTGCTCGACGCCGCCGAAGCGCCGCCGACCTTCCAGGTCGAGCCCGGACGGATCACCGCCCTGATCGCCGGCGGCGAGCCCGCCCTGCGCCGCTCGAGCGAGGGCCGCGAGGACGATCCTGACGGCGCCCTCGCTGAGCTGAGCGAGCTCGCGCTGACGCCCGCCGACAGCGTACTCGGCATCGCCGCCGGCGGCACCACGCCCTACGTGCTCGGCGCCCTCGCCCACCTCGGCGCCCGCGCCGCGCCCCCGCTCACCGCCCTGATCTCCTGCAGCCCCTGCCCGCGCCCCCCGGGCACCCAACACCTGGTGGTGCTCGACTGCGGGCCCGAAGTGCTCACCGGCTCGACCCGCATGAAGGCCGGTACCGCGACCAAGCTCGCGCTCAATACCATCTCGACCACCCTGATGGTGCGCGCCGGCAAGGTCTATCAGAACCTGATGGTCGACGTGCGCGCGAGCAACGCCAAGTTGCGCGATCGCGCCGCGCGCATCCTCTCCGCCCTGACCGGGTTGGAGCGCGAGGCGGCGTTCGCCGCCTTGGCCGCCGCCGGCGGCGCGGTGACCACCGCGGTGGTGATGCAGCGCCTGAAAGTGGATCGCGTGGTGGCTGAGGCCGAGCTGCGTGCAAGCCAGGGCCGTCTCGACCGTCTCCTCGGCTGATCCTGGACGCTCCAGCAAGCTTGCCGCTTGTTGGCTCCTGGACTCAACTTAGGGTGACCCTCCCGGTATACCCTGGGGCGCGCGAAGATGTCTTCCGCAGCCCACCGTCCTGCCTGAGCCGCCTGCAGCCCGAGGAACGCCGCCCATGCCCCACCCCGCTGTGCAGCTGCCGCTCCTCGGGCTTCTCGCCCTGGTGTTGGCCGGTGGCGACCTGTCGGCAGCGGAGGGCGGCGGCGATGCCGCCGCCGCGCAGGCCCGCCTCACGGCAGCGGCCAAGGCCGCCGGCCATCCCGGCCTGGCGGCAGCGCTCAATGCACCGCCGACCAGGGGCGCCGCCGCCGGCACCCCGGTGACGCGCGCCGCCGCCACCCCCCTGAGCATCGGCGCGGTGAGCATCGCCAGCCCCGCCGACCCCACCCAGGTGCCGCGCTTCACTAAGCTCGAACTGCTGGTGCCACTGACCACCGGGGTGGCGACGACCAGCTTCTACAACCCCAATCCCGCCGCCGGCGGCATCACCGTCGCCGCCATCTTCACCGGCCCGAACGGCAGCTGGACCATCCCCGGCTTCTACGACGGCACCAGCTGGCGGGTGCGCTTCGCCTGCGACACCGTGGGGGCGTGGACCTACGTGGTCTCGGCCCAGGATGGCAGCGGCAGCACCAATACCGCGACGGCGGGATTCACCGTGGTCGCCAACGCCGCCAACCATGGCTGGGTGCGCATCAACGGCGGCCACCTCGCCTATAGCGCCGATGGCTCGCCGTTCATCGGCATCGGCCACAACAACGGCTGGCTCGACGCGGTCGAGCAGCCGGCGATCTCGGCGATGCCGGGGCTGGGCGAGAACGTGCTCAGCTTCTGGCTCGCCGACCCTTTCGGCAGCAGCAACCGCAACCCGATCGAGGCCAGCACCAGTTCGGGCGGTGGCGGCATCGGCATCTACAACCAGGCCAGCTGCCAGACCATCGACATCCTGCTCGCGCATGCCGAGGCGGCGGGCGTGCTGCTGCTGCCCTCGATCTGGGCGCACGACCAGCTGTGGGACGGCCTGCTGCCGTCGTCCTCCCCGCCGTCCTCCGGTTCGTGGGCGGGCAACGCCTATAGCGAGATCATCGACCCGTCTACCACCAAGCCGATCAAGCCGATCGATTTCTTCCGCATCGTCAACAGCAGCAACGCGAACACCCTGCAGTGGACCTACCAGACGAATTTCTACCGCTACCTGATCGCGCGCTGGGGCTACAGCACCGCGCTGCTCGGCTGGGTCGGGGTGGTCGAGATCGACCAGACCACCAGCTACCTCACCTCCGGCGGCGCCAGCCTGGGCAATGCCTGGTGCCAGTCGGTGCAGGGTTACTTCGCCCTCAACGATCCCTACCGCGGCGCCGGGGTGGCGACCGGCGCGGTGCCGGTGGCCTTCAGCAAGACCGACCAGGACGGCTCGGCCTTGGCCTTCGATCCCAGCAATCCGTCCTTCCCCCTGCGCATCGTCGATTCCTACCGTTCGCAGACCGATGCGGTGGGCATCGCCACCACCATCGCGAGCGAGACCCTGATCCTTGCCGCCAACGGCACTACGCCGTGCTTCCATAGCGAATTCGGCGCCATGGTCACCCAGCCCACCACCCTCGAGCCGCAGCACTTCCACAATGCGCTGTGGGCCGGCATCGCGGCCGGCGCCGCGCTCGCACCCTTGAAGTACTGCGATGGCGGGCACTGGCCGATGATCACCGACGTCACCCTCGGCAGCGCCTACCAGGCCAGCCTGCGCCAGCTCTCCGGCTTCCTCAAGCTGGTGCCCTACGCCGGCTCCGCCGGCGTCGCCAGCGCACAGCTGGCGGTCAGCGGCCTGGTGCAGAACGTCGCCGGCTCGACCTTGGCGGTGAACGCCTGGGGCCAGGCCCTCAGCGATCGCGGCTTCGCCTGGCTGCAGGCCACCAGCACCGACCAGAACAGCCATCTCGTCAGCAACGGCACCCTGGGTTCCGGCACCTTGACAGTGTCCGGGCTGAGCGACGGCGCCTACCAGGCGACCTGGTACGATCCCTGGGGCACCACCCTCACCCCGAGCACCATCAACACCGCGAACTCGAGCGGCGGGAGCATGAGCGTGGCCATCCCGGCCAGCCCGACCAACCACGCCGACCTCGTGCTCAGCCTGCGCCGCCGCCCGAACGCGAGCGCGCAGACGGTGACGGTGGTCGCCGGCACCACCATCGCCATCACCCTCAGCGGCAACGCCGGCGGCGACCCCCTCACCGGCGCCACCATCGCCACCCTGCCCAGCATGGGCACCCTCAGCCAGACCAGCGACGGCGTCACTGCCAGCACCGCCATC
>JAYVMM010000193.1:0-4374 GCA_043758975.1 Planctomycetota bacterium
GCGCGGCGGCGCCGGGCGCGGACGCCGCGGCGGCGGAGGGCGCTGGGCCGGAGGCTGCGCGCGGCGCGCACGCGGTGGCCGCCGCGCAGTGCAGCTACAGCCTGGCCGGGCGGCTTGGGCACGGTCTCGAACCACTGCTCGCCCCGCTCGGCTTCGACTGGAAGATCGGGGTCGGGCTGGTCGCCGCCTTCGCCGCGCGCGAGGTCTTCGTCAGCACCATGGGCATCGTCTACAGCCTGGACGAGGACGACAGCAAGGGCATCCAGGCGGCGCTGCTCGCCGACCGCACCCCCGACGGGCGGCGGGTGTGGACGCCGGTGGTGGCGGTCAGCCTGCTGGTGTGGTTTGTCATCGCCATGCAGTGCATGAGCACCTTCGCGGTGGTGCGCCGCGAGACCGGGACCTGGCGTTGGCCGCTGCTCCAGCTGGCCTATATGAACGTGTTTGCCTACCTCGCCGCCCTGGTAACCTTCCAGGTCGGTAGTCGTCTCTTCAGTTGAGGATGCCGGCGATGTCCCCTCTGCTCAGCAATATCCTGGTCGCCGCCGCGGTCACCGTCGCCGCCCTGCTCATGGGCCGGCGCGCCTGGCGCACCGTGCGCGGCAGTAAGACCGGCTGTGGTTGCGAGCGCTGCCCGGCGCTCGGGCGTGGCACGGTACCGTCAGCGGCGTCGCCGCCTGCTGTCGCCTCCGCCCCCTCAGCTCCATCCACCTCTTCCGCCCCCTCCACCGTCGCGGGCGGGCCTCAGCGCGGGGCGTAGAAGGCTTCGGCGGACAGGCCGAGCGCGCGCACGCGCTGGCACAGCTGGTCGAGGGCCTGGTCGCTGAGGGCGCTGACGTAGGACTCCGCCGGGGCGCGCGCCACCGTGTAGACCTGCACCAGGCTGATCTGGCAGCCGTCGCGCATCAGCTCGGCCAGGCGCGCCAGCCAGGCATCCAGCTCGGACGCAGGCGGGTCTTCGCCGTGCAGGCGCATGAACAGCGCCTGGATCACCAGCGGCTGGCGCCGACCATGCGCAAGCAGGTTGCGCAGCACGCGTGCGAGGGGCACCTTGCTGCGATCGACCAGCTGGTAGTAGCCTTCGCTGCCGGCGTCGAGCTTGGCCCACACCTCGCCGCCCACCTCGGGGAGGTAGGCGAGCGCCTCGGCCACTGTCGGGCGGTCGAGCAGGGTGGCGTTGGTGATGATCACGATCTTCACCCCTGAGAGCTGGTGCCAGGCGATGAGCTCAGCCGCCAGGCGGCAGACTGCAGCGAAGCCGGGGTAGGCGGTGGGCTCGCCGTCGCCGCTGAAGGCGACGTCGTTGAGCCGGCGCAGTTCGGGCGGGGTCTGGTCGAACGGTGGCAGGCGCCAGATCCCCCCGTCCGCCGCGAGCGTGAGGAGATGGTCGAGTTCGGCGCGCAGCACCCCCTGGTCGACGGTGGGGGCAGCGCGCGCGGGGTCGCGGCGGTCGACGCTGCAGTAGACGCAGTCGAGGTTGCAGGCTTTGTCAGGATTGAGGTTGATGCCGATCGACAGTCCGCGCGAGCGCCGGCTCACCACCGGGTAGACGTAGCGGTTGTCTTGCCAGCGGCGGGCGTGGGCGGCGAACAGCGGGGTGGAGATGGCCATGGCGCGCCGGCAGCGTAGCTTCCGCCGCCGCCGGCGGGAGCGCCAAGGCGCGCTGTCGCTACGCCGCGCCCGCGTGCACGGTGGTGATCGGCAGGCGGGTCTTGACCGTGGCTGCCCAAGCGCTCAATCGGCGGCGCGGAGGTGCGCGCATGGATTTCGGCCTGACCGGCAAGGTGGCGGTGGTGATGGCGGCCAGCCGCGGGCTCGGGCGCGCCACCGCCCTCGCCCTCGCCCAGGAGGGCGCCCACCTCGCCATCGCCAGCCGCGAGCGCACGCGCATCGAGGCCGCGGCGGCGGAGATTCGCGCCGCCACCGGCGCGCGCGTGCTGGCGCAGGCGGTGGACGTGACCAAGGCGGGCGAGATCACCGCCTTCGCCGCGCGCGTGGCAGCGGAATACGGGCGCGTCGATGTGCTGGTCAACAACGGTGGCGGGCCGCCGCCCGGCACCTTCGACACCCTCGACGAGGGCGCCTTCAGCGCCGCCGTCGAACTCCTGCTGCTCAACGTGGTGCGTACCACCAAGGCCTTCCTGCCGCTTTTGCGCAGCCACCGCGGCGGCGGGCGCATCATCAGCGTGACCTCGGCGGGGGCGCGCGAGCCGCTCGCCAACCTGATGCTCTCCAACGCCCTGCGCCCGGCCATCCACGGCTGGACTAAGACCCTGGCCAAGGAGCTCGGTCCCGAGGGCATCACCGTCAACTGCGTGGCGCCCGGCATCGTCGGCACCGAACGCATCGACGAGCTGATCGCGGCCAACAGCGCGCGCCTGGGCAAGAGCCTTGATCAGGTGCGCACCGAGATGATCGGCCGCATCCCGCTCGGGCGCTTCGGGCGTCCGGAGGAGTTCGCCGCGGCGGCGGCCTTCCTCGCCAGCGCGCGCGCCTCCTATATCAGCGGCACCACCCTCTACATCGACGGCGCGGCGATGGCGTCGGTGGTGTGAAGGCGCCTGGGCGGCGCGCCCTGGTGCTCGAGCATGCCCCCGGCGAAGGGCCGGGGCGCATCGCCGGCGCGCTCACCGCCGCCGGCTTCCATCTCGATCGGCGCCGGCTCCACCGCGGCGATGCCCTGCCGGCGGCGCTCGCCTCTGACGAACTGCTGGTGGTGATGGGCGGCCCGATGGGGGTGGGCGACACCCATGACGCGCGCTATCCCTTCCTGGCGGCTGAACTCGACCTGCTCGCGCACGCCATCGCGCACGACCGCGCGGTGCTCGGCATTTGCCTGGGCGCGCAGCTGCTCGCCGCCGCTGCCGGGGCGCAGGTGGCGCGCAACCGCCATCACGGGCGGCCCCAGCGCGAGGTCGGCTGGGCGAGCGTCACCTTCGCCACCGGGCCGCATCCCGAGCTCAATGGAGTGCCTGCGCGCGCGCCGATGCTGCACTGGCACCAGGACGCCGCCGCGCTGCCGGCGGGCGCCATCCGGTTGGCCTGGTCAGAGCGCTGCCCGCTGCAGGCCTTCCGCCTCACGCGCAGCGGCGCCCGCGCGCGCCAGGCCGGGGTGCAATTCCATCCCGAGGTCGAGGCCGCCACCGTGAGCCGCTGGGCGCTGGCCGATGCCGCGTTCGTGCATGGCGCTGGCGGCATGGGCGCGGTGGCGCGCCTCCGCCACTCTACCGCGCGCCAGGAGGCACGCAGCCGAACGCCAGCTCGGCGCCTGCTCGCCAACCTCATCATTTGCCTCGCCGGCCCGGGCTAGCGTCCGGCACGCGCGCTCGCCGCTCCCCCCGGGGGTGGATGCGGCCTGGCGTTGCTTACGGGGCATCCACCCGGAATCCGGTGTATCCGCTCATCCGCCTCCGCGGGACCTCGAGCGCTGAGGGTGTGCCGGCGGCGATGAGGGCGGCCTGGGCGGTGAACCACGCCTGCAGCGCCGCGCGCTGACGAACACGGACCTCATCAGGCTCCATCGGCGTCGAAGGGCAGGGTGGCGCCCCATTTTCGCAGCAATCCAGCGATGCGGTCGGCCCGCAGTGGGTGGCGACCGTTTGCGGGGGTCGCGGGCGTCGCGGCAGTCGCGGCAGTCGCGGCAGTCGCGGCGGAAGGGGCGGACGGCGCCGGGGTGGCATCCTCGAGGGTCCGGCTGACCAGCGCGATGCAGCCGGCGTCGCCGGCCAGCACCAGGCGCCGGAGAAGCTCGTCGTTGCGAAAATGGCCGCTGGGCGGGATCCCGGCGGCCAAGGGCAGGCCGGCAAGCCGCAGGGCATCGGGGCGCTTGCTGGCGATGAGATCATCGGCGATCTCGCCGAGGAAGTCGCAGTCCTGGCTGCTGAGTATGGTTGCGAGGGCGGCGCCCGCAGGATCCCGGCGTGGATCGCCAGCAGCGGTGCGCAGGAACAGGATGGCCTGGGCCCAGAAGTGCAGCTTCTCATCGCCGCTCGTCAGCCAGGGTCCGGTGGCGGCGATGGCGTCCTCACCGCCAAGGCGGTAGCAGTACATGGCCAGCTCAGCAGCGTGGGAACCGTCATGCGCGAAGCGGTTGGCGGCAGTGAGCAGGTGCGCGACCGCCTGCGCAAGATGGAAGCTGACGGCTTCCTGCGCCGCACCGGCCAGCGCGTGCCAGCTGGTGGCGCCGTCGATGGCGGCGCAGACCAGAGCCGTGGGCGGCATGCCGGCATGAGCGGCGCACCAGGCAGTCAGCTGAGCGATGATGGCGGATCGGCCCGCCGCATCGGCAGCCTGGAGAGATTCGAGATCGACTAACTCGGCATGGGCGCAGCGGTTGACCAGGCCGGCGACCAGCCAGTTCACGCGATGGAGGGT
>JAYVMM010000194.1:0-2697 GCA_043758975.1 Planctomycetota bacterium
CGTTTCTTTTTTTCGCCCATGACATCCTCCTGGGTGGAGAGTCCGAACGTACCCATTCGCATTGAGAAGTGAATGACCGGTTTCTGGCTTTGGCCCCGGTTTGACTTCTACGACAAGTGAAGATGTAAGTACAGTACTCCCAACGAGATTCGAACTCGTGTCGCCAGAATGAAAATCTGGTGTCCTAGGCCTCTAGACGATGGGAGCACATGGAACCGCTAGCCGTTCGGCATGGTGCCGCCGCAGCCGGAGCGCGCAAGGCGGAAGGATGTCCGTGTCGCCACGGGCGGCGGAATAATGCCTGAAATGCAGCCTGCAGCTTTCGCCGCAGCCTTCCTGCTCAGGCCGTCCCGGCCAGCTGCAGCAGCGCCTCCTCGGCGGCCTTGCTCCAGCAGCCGTTGTTGAGCAGCGGCCCGATCGTCGGATAGCGCGCCACCAGCTCGTCGAGCTCGAGCAGCGGGAAGGCGCCAAGCGCCGGGTAGACCACGATCTTGCCGGCGATGGTGCGGTTCTTCACCGCATTGAGGCCGTCGATCGCCCCCGCCATGCCGCTCACCGCACCCACCGAGAGGTTGGTGTCGAGCTGGTTGTCGATCACCTTGCCGAGCACCACGCGCATGTCCTCCATGGTGCTGCCCGAGGTGCCGATGAAGTAGAGCCGCTTGGCAGCGTAGGCGTCGAGGTCGATGGCGCAGGGCACCTCGGCGCCGATGCCGGCGAAGACGTTGATGATGCCGCGCTCGCCGGCGTCGCGGATCGCCTCCTGCACCAGCGAGGGTACCGGCGCCATCAGGAAGCAGTAGTCGACGGTGCCCTGCGCGCGCTCGCTTTCGGGATTGAACAGGCGGACCTGGACCTGGCGCGCGGCGGCGAACGGCGCCACCCGCTCGCGCAGCGCCTGCGCGCGCTCGGGATTGCGCACCCCGCCTTCGACCAGCGCGCCGGGCGCCGAGGAGGCGATCGCGCGCACCATCGCCATCACCCCCATCGGTCCGCCCGCGCCGACCACGTTGACGTGGTCGTGCGCGCGCAGCTCGCCGCTGCCTGGGATGGCCGCGAGGCAGTCCGCGAAGCGCGCGCCGGTGGTGGCGACGATGCGGATGTTGCCGTAGTGCACGCGGCCCACCGGCACGTTCACCGGGCGTCCAAAGCTCCCACCGGCACCGGCGATCAGCACCAGGCCGTTCTTGGCCACCAGGGGAAAAAGTCGCTCGAGCTCGCTTGGGTCACTACCGGCGTACAGGAGATCGTCCACCGACTGGGCCGGGAGGGTGGCACGATCAACCAGCTCCAGGCCGGGGGCGGGGGCGGTGGCCAGCCGGCGGGCGCTCACGGCCAGATCAAGCCCGTCCAGGTTGCCGCGCCCCACCACCAGCAGGGTGCCGCCCGCGCGCAGGGTGCGGCGCTCGCGGGTGAGGAAGGCGTCCTCGACGCAGGCCCACGGCTCGACCAGGGCCAGCTGGCTGGCCGACTTGTCCTCGGGCACCGGCAGCAGGTAGCTCTCGCCGTTCGCGGCGACGGTGACACGCTCGTCGAGCAGCACGTACTGCTGCAGGCCGCCCTCGAAATTGTAGCCGAAGGCGCCGTTGGAATTGCTGGTCTTGAGGTCACGGAAGTCGGCCTGCACCAGGTAGCGACCGCCGACGGTGACACTGGTCACCGCGGCGCCCACCGCCAGCACACGCAAAACCACCTCGTGGCCGGGCACCGTGGGCTGCCCCTCCGGCACGTAGGAGGGGATATCGCGCAGGACTTCGGCGCGGAGGTGGGCGAGGACCGGGGTCTTGCGCGGGTGCTGGCTGAACTGATGCAGCAGCTTCATGTCCGAGAAGCACAGCCCGACACACTCGACCCGCCCGAGGATCTGGGTGGGGCCGGGGCTGGGGACGCTCTTGTCCGGGTTGAGGCGGAGCTGGTCGGGACCGATGAGCTGGACGGCGATCTGCCGGGTCGGGATCATTTCGCCATGATCGACCGCCGTCTGGTCAAGGCAAGGCGGTCAACCTGCCGCCCCAGGCACGGTTGGGTTGATTGTAGGGGGAACATTGACCGCCCTGTCACGGATCCTATGGTTCACCCACTGGAGGGTGGCTGGCATGGCCAAGATCACGGTTATGTTTGGGTCCGATCCTCAGGGTGAGTTCACCCTTGACAAGGATGAGATGCGCGTCGGGCGCGCCACCGACTGCGAGATCGTGGTCGACAACCTCGGTGTATCGCGTCACCACTGCTCGGTGGTGCGCGACGGCGATGGCTGGGCGGTGGTCGACAAGGGGTCGAACAACGGCACCTTCGTCAGTGGCCAGCGCGTCACCCGCCATGTCCTGAAGGACAAGGACCGGGTGGTGATGGGCAAACACAGCCTGGTCTACGACGCCACCGGGATGGCGGATACGGGCGACTCCAAGAAGAAGACCCAGGTCGGCATGGGCGGCGAGATGACCATGTTCGTCGACCAGTCGGCGCTGGCCAAGGCGATGGCCAGCGACACCGGCGCCAAGCGCATGGCCATCGGCATCGACCAGGGCGGGCGCCAGGTGACAGTGCCCCTGGTCAAGGAGGAGACCACCGTGGGCGCGGGGGGGGCAGACATCCCGGCCAAGGGCTTCCTCGTCAAACCGGTCCAGGCCAAGATCGTCAAGGCCAGCGGCGGCCACCACCTCATCAACACCGGCGGCTGGCGCGCAGTCAAGGTCA
>JAYVMM010000195.1:0-5380 GCA_043758975.1 Planctomycetota bacterium
GATCTGCCTCCAGGCGGAAGGCGGTGATGCCCGTAATTTCGGTTGCGATGGTCATCACCGCCTCGTGCTTGGTCGGCTGGTAGCCGGCGGTGAGGAAGGAGCCGTCCGCCTGCGGCAGGTAGCGCTGCCCGTCGGTAGAGATGTCCTCGACCACCGGCTGGATCACCGTCCATTCCGGACGGGCCTTCTTGGCGAGCTCATCCTCCCACGCTGACATGCGCTCCTGCCAGCCGGGGGCGCCAGCCTGCATGCCCAGCTCGAGCTCGTGCAGCTGGTGCAGCACGGCGGTGCGCGCGCCCTCCTGGTCCGGGGTGTAGACCAGGGGCTGGGCCTCGTTGTCGTTGTTGAGGAAGGCGAACAGCCGGTAGTAGTCCTCCTGCAGGATGGGATCGTACTTGTGGTTGTGGCACTGCGCGCACTGGATGGTCAGACCGAGGATGCTCCGCCCCACGGTCTCCATGCGGTCGAACATCGCCTCCATGCGGAACTGCTCGGGGTCGACACCGCCCTCCTCGTTGATCATCGAATTGCGCAGGAAGCCGGTGGCTATGACCTCGTCCTGGGTCGCGTGCGGCAGCTGATCGCCGGCGAGCTGATCGACGATAAAGCGGTCGTAGGGCAGGTCGCGGTTGAGTGAATTGATGACCCAGTCGCGGTAGAAGTACACGCTGCGCGGCTTGTCCTTCTCGTAGCCGTCGCTGTCGGCGTAGCGCGCGGCATCGAGCCAGTGCCGGCCCCAGCGCTCGCCGAAGTGCGGCGAGGCGAGCAGGCGGTCGACCTGCTTTTCGTAGGAATCCGGAGCGCCGTCGGTGAGGAAGGCGTCGACGTCGGCGACGGTGGGCGGCAGGCCGGTGAGGTCCAGGCAGAGCCGGCGCAGCAGGGTGGTGCGTTCGGCTTCCGGCGACGGCGTCAGCGACTCGGCTTCGAGGCGGGCGAGGATGAAGGTGTCCACCGGATTGCGCACCCAGCCTGCCTGCTTGACCGCCGGCAGCGCCGGGCTCTCCACCGCCTTGAAGGCCCAGTGCTGTTTGGGATCCTTGAGCACCACCGAGGCGCTCTCGGGGAAGGCCGCGCCCTGGTCGATCCAGGCGCGCAGGACGCCGACCTCCACATCGCTCAGGCGCGGGCCTTCCTGCGGCATCACCTCCTCGAGGGCACCGCCGACGAGGTGGATGAGCAGGCTGTCGGCGCTGACGCCGGGAACGATCGCCGGACCGAGCTCGCCGCCGCGCAGCACGGTCGGCTTGTGGTCGAGGCGGAAGCCCGCCTCTTGGCGCTTCGGTCCGTGGCATTGGGAGCAGTGCTGGGCGAAGATCGGCTGCACCTCGGCGACGAAATCCACAGTGCGCGCCGCCGCCTTGGGCAGCGCCGCCAGGCGCGCCGGGCTGGGCTTGCTCGCCACAGCGGTGGTGCGCGCATGCAGCACCAGCTGCTCCGGCCAAACCGCGCCGTGGTCGATCCAGGCGCGCAGCTGGCCGATCTGCTGCGCCGACAGCGACGCCGCCTTGGCCGGCGGCATCTCGAGGTCTTCGACCAGGCGGGTGACGTAGTGGATGAGTGGGCTCTTGCCCGAGTCCCCCGCCAGTATCGCCGGGCCGTTTTCGCCTCAGGACATCAGGACAGCGCGGGTGTCGAGGCGGAATTTGCCCTTCTGCTTGTCGGCGCCATGGCAGCGTACGCAGGCGTTCTCAAGCAGCGGCTGGATGTCGGCGCCGAAATCAACCGCTGCCGCCGCCGGCGGCAGTTTGGCGGCGTCGAGGTCGGCGCCTGGCGCGCCGACCGTCCCAGCCAGGGCCAGGGCGATGACGGCGAGGCAGCAGCGGCCCAAGCTGTAACGGCGGTGGCTCAGGAACGTGGCGGCGCGCGCAGCGCTGCGTGCAGTGACCCGGCGGATTGCGGTTCTCATTGCGGCATCGGCTTCTGTGCGGGGCGGGGCGGGAGAGGCCATGCAGCGGCGGAGCTGCGGCAGGAGGCTACGCGGATCCCGCGTGGTGGGAACCGCTAGGTTGGTGCTTTACGCAATCGCGTAATGGCGAGGTGGCGATCATCCGCGACCCGGGTCCGCAGCGCACGCGGCCACCACCCCCAGTCCATGGCCTGTCAATGCAGCGCAGCGGTCGATCGCCGCAGGTGGCTGCCCCCCCGGGGGCTTTGCGGGGTGGCTGTGGTGCAGGCCCCGTCCGGGCCCAGCGCTGGACCGGAGGGGGCGCCCCCTTCCCTTAGCTGGCTGCTATGGTCTCCCAGTCCAGGTCGAAGCGGGCGAGGTACTTCTGCAGCCGGTCGGCGTCATTCGCGGTGCGGCGCGCCAGGCGGGAGCGGGCGAAGAGCGTGCGCCCGGCCTCCGACTGGCTGCGCGAGCGGCGGCAGACGCGCACCACCTCGGCCAGCTGCACGCGGTCGAAGAGGTCGAGTTCATCGGCCTTGGCTTGGAGGATCCCGGCCAGGGGATCGTCATCCAGGCCGGGTGGCGGCTGCCAGTGCGCGCGCAGGCGGGCGGTCTCCTCGCGCACCAGTTCTTCATCGATGCGACCGCTGACGGCGAGGGTGGCCATGCGCGTCACCGCCGCGCCAAGGTCGCGGAAGTTGGCGCTCCAGCTCGAGGCAGGGTCGAGCGCGAAGCGCAGGAAGCGCTCACGCGCTTCGCGGTTCATGGTCACGCGTCGTCCGCAGTCGCGCGCGAAGCGCTCCAGCTCGTAGTCGAGATTGGGCTCAAGGTCCTCGCGGCGCTGCGCCAGCGACGGCAGGGTGAAGCTCCACAGGTCGATGCGCGCCAGCAGGTCCTCGCGAAAGCGCCCCGCGGCGACTGCCGCGCGCAGGTCGCGGTTCGAGCCGGCGATGAGCTGGAAATCGGAGAGCACCGCCGTGTCGGCGCCCAGCGGCAGGAAGATGCGGTCTTCGACCGCGCGCAGCAGCATGGCCTGCTCGTCGAGGCCGAGTTCGGCGATCTCGTCGAGGAACAGCACGCCTCCGTCGGCGCGCTTGAGCAGGCCGTCGCGATCCGCCACCGCGCCGGTGAAGGCGCCCTTGCGGTGCCCGAACAGGGCCGAGCCGGCGGCATCGCCCCGCACGGTGGCGCAGTTGAGCTCAACCAAAGAGCCGGCGACCAGGTTGCGCGCCTTCTTCAACTCGAAGATGCGGCGGGCGAGCACGGTCTTGCCGGCGCCGGTCGGACCGCCGAGCAGGATCGGGGCGCGGGTCGCGGCAGCGACCTGCTCGACGCGCGCGATGAGGGCGGCGAAAGCGGGATTGCGCGTGGGGATGCCGGCGGTCAGCAGCGCGGCCCCGGCGGCGCGCTCCTCAGCGAAGCGCGAGGACAGCTTGTCATACTTCGAGAGGTCGAGGTCGATGATGGTGTGGGTGCCGGCGACCGTGGCCTTGCCCTCGCCGGCGCGCTCATCGGGCCCGCGGCGGGCGCTGGGCTGGGTCTGCACGATGCGCGCCGGGAGGTGGCGCGATTCGGTGAGCAGGAAGAGGCAGATCTGCGCGACGTGGGTGCCGGTGGTGATGTGGACCAGATAGTCCTCCTCATCCGGCTTCCAGGCATAGCCGGCGGCGAAGCCCCACAGCGCGCCGTAGACGTCCTCGAAGTCCCAGGGGTCGCTGAACTCGATGTGCCGGCTGCGCACCATGGTGGTCGGCGAGACCTGGCGGATATCCTCGGCGATGTCATGGGCCAGCAGGTCGAAGCGGCGCTGGTGCAGCATTTCGAAGCGGCTGATCGCCAGGTCGCCCTGCAGGTGCAGCCCGACGGTGGGGCGCCAGCGCTGCCAGCGCTTCTGCTCGCGCCCGGCATCGAGGGTGGGGCCAAGCAGACCGATGGCGACCAAGGGGCGGGATGGCGACATGACTCTACAGTAGGATAAATAACTCGCCTACAAGCGAGTAAATCGTGGTACATGCGATATGGTCTTCGTCTTGAGTTCGTCGCACAACGCACGTGGCGATCTGCACTTGGAGGGAACTGAACGGGCTCTCCCTGCACCTGGCACGGCGTGCGCAGAGCATTACCCGTCGCCCGCCGTTGACCCTCCCTTCGCCAACCCCCATCCTGAGACCGCAGCCATGACCAACCACGAACACATCACCGTTGCCGGTGCCGCTCCGATCAAAGCCTGGGTGCACGGCGTCCCGATCGAGGACGAGGCGCGCGCCCAGCTGATCAACGCCGCGCGCATGCCCTTCATCCACCACCACATCGCCGTGATGCCGGACGTCCACGTCGGGATCGGCGCTACCGTCGGCTCGGTCATCCCCACCGTGGGTGCGATCATCCCGGCTGCGGTCGGGGTGGACATTGGCTGCGGCATGTGCGCGGTGCGCACCTCGCTCGTCGCCGCCGACCTGCCCGAGAGCCTGCGCGCGGTGCGCGCGGCGATCGAGGCCGCGGTGCCGCATGGCCGCACCGACAATGGCGGGCGCAACGACCGTGGCGCCTGGCACGACCTGCCGCCGCGCGTGGCCAACCTGTGGAAGGAGCACCTCGCAGGCGGTTACGCGGCGATCCTCGCCAAGTACCCCAAGCTCGACCGCGCCAACTCGGTCAACCATCTCGGCACCCTGGGCACCGGCAACCATTTCATCGAGGTTTGCCTCGACGAGGCCGGAGCGGTGTGGTTCATGCTGCATTCCGGCTCGCGCGGGGTCGGCAACCGCTTCGGCGAGTTCTTCATCTCGATGGCGCGCGAGGACTGCCGTCATGCCGGCGTCGATCTGCCCGACCGCGACCTCGCCTACTTCCGCGAGGGCACCGAGCACTTCGCCGACTATACCAATGCCGTGGGCTGGGCCCAGGCCTACGCCCGCATCAACCGTCAGGTCATGCTCGAGCACGTCATTAATGCGGTCGCCGGGGCGCCGGGCATCAAGCCCTTCAGCTGCACCGTGGAGGCGGTCAACTGCCACCACAACTATGTGCAGCAGGAGGAGCATTTCGGCGTTGCCTGCTGGGTGACGCGCAAGGGCGCGGTGCGCGCCGGGGCGGGCGATATGGGCATCATCCCCGGCTCGATGGGCGCGCGCAGCTTCATCGTGCGCGGCAAGGGCAACCCAGATTCGCTCTGCTCGTGCAGCCACGGCGCTGGGCGCAAGATGTCGCGCACCAAGGCCAAGCGCCAGTTCACCGTGGCCGACCATGTCCAGGCCACCGCCGGGGTCGAGTGCCGCAAAGATGCCGAAGTCATCGACGAGACCCCGATGGCCTACAAGGACATCGACGCGGTGATGGCGGCGCAGAGCGATCTCGTCGAGATCGTGCACACCCTCAAGCAGGTCGTGTGCGTGAAGGGGTGATGCCATGCTGACCATCGACGGTTCCCAGGGCGAGGGCGGCGGGCAGATCCTGCGCTCCGCGCTCGCGCTCGCCGCCATCACCCTCACCCCG
>JAYVMM010000196.1:0-2045 GCA_043758975.1 Planctomycetota bacterium
TCCATCAACCAGGCCCCGCTACCGCTCGCCGCCCTGCGCAAGGCCAAGATCCGGGTATCCACCACCGCCTCCGACCAGCAGGGGGCGACCACCGAGATCGCCATCGATCAGCTGCGCGACGATGCCGATGCGGTGGTGCGCTTCCCGGTCCCTGAACATACCTCGCGCATCGAGTGGGAGGTCCTCGGCGTGGTCGACAACCGCAGCGCGGCGGAGGATCAGCCGCTGTCCGCGCATGGCATCATGTCCTGCAACGTCATCGACAACGACGTCGCCACCGCCAGCACCTTCCTCGAGGCCACCGCGGGCGGCTACAACCTCGCCTGCCTCGGACGCGACGGCGAAGGGCTGCCCGGGAATGTGGTGCGCCTCGAGCTCGTCCATCGCCTGGTGCGCGCGCCGATCGCCGTCACCCTCGCCACCGACGTCGGCGGGCGGGTCCATCTCGGGGCCCTGCCGGACATCGAGACGATCGTGGTCAGCGAACCGATGGGGCCCATGACCCGACCGTTTGCGCACCGCTGGACACTGCATGGCAGCCAGGGCGGGAACGGCCCGGCGACCATCCACGCCGCCGTCGGCGCCCAGGTGCAGCTGCCATGGCTGGATGAGACCATGGAGGACACCTGGTTGGAGCGCATCCGCGCGACGCGCGCGCCGGGCGCCGCCGCCCCGCAGCTGGCCCTGCACGACGGCCAGCTGGCGATCAGCGGCCTGGCCGAGGGTACCTACTGGCTGCACGGACGCCGCCTCGACAAAGAGCTGGTAATAGCGGACGGGGTCGCCGATGGCGACCTGATGGTCGGCGCCGGGCAGGCAATCGAGCTCGGCAGCGCCGGCCAGCTCGGGGTGTCCGCCCGTCTCGAGCAGGACGGCTCCGCCATCATCACCGTCACCGGCGCCGGCCCCCATCCCCGCGTCCATGTGCTCGGACGCCGCTTCCTCGTCAACTCCACCGAGGATTTCGTCATCCATGGGCGCAGGCTGCAAGGCTGGGATCTGCCGCTGCAGGCATCGGTGTATGCCGGGCTGCGCGATCTCGGGGACGAGTACCGCTATATCGCCGCGCGGGCCAAGGCCCGCCGCCTCCCCGGCATCATGCTCGAGCGGCCAGCGCTGCTGCTCAACCCCTGGCACGACGACAAGATGCTCGCCATCGGCGCCGGCGGCGGCAGCAGCGGCATGTACGGTACGCGCAATGGCGGCGGGAAGCGCCGTGCGCTTTCAAAGGGCGGCGGCTCGACCGGCAGCGAGGTCGATCAGGACGCTTACAATAATGTCGACTTCCTCGCCGCGCCCGGGGTGGTGCTCGCAAATCTCGTCCCCGACGCCCAGGGCCGGGTGCAGCTGCCGGCGGCCAGGCTCGGCGCGGCGCAACTGCTCGCGATCATCGCCTGCGACGACCAGGGGGGCGCACAGACCTCGCTCCCTCTGCCGGCGCGCCCGCTGCCGCGCCGGGAGCTGGCGCTGGCCACCCCGCTCGATCCCTCCAGCCACCCCGCCTTCAAGTACCGCGCCCTGGTCGTCCCCGCCGGCGGCGCTCTGACGGCTCCACCCGGCACCATCCGTCAACGCGCCTACCGCGACCTCGGCGAGATCTTTGCCCTCTTCAGCGCGCTCGCCCCCACGGCGGGGCTGGAGGAGTTCTCCTTCCTGCCGCACTGGGGCACGCTGGGAGAGCGCGAGCGCCTTGCGCTCTACGACCGCTATGCCAGCCACGAGCTCAACTTCTTCCTCTACTGCAAGGACCGCCCGTTCTTCGACCGCGTGGTGGCGCCCTACCTGGCCAACAAGCTGCAGAAGACCTTCCTCGACCATTGGCTGCTCGGCGAGGACCTCCAGCCGTGGCTGGAGAGCGCCCGTCATGATGAGCTCAACAGCTGCGAGCGCATCCTGCTCGCCCAGCGCCTGCCGGCAGCAGCAGCAGCCGAGGAGCTCCGCAGCCTCGCCATCAGCGCCGAGCAGACGGTCGAGGAGAGAGCGCGCTGGAACGCACTGGCGAGCAGCGCCCTGGTCGCCGAGGCGCGCCCTGGCGGTCCGGGTGG
>JAYVMM010000197.1:0-6368 GCA_043758975.1 Planctomycetota bacterium
GGGGTATGAAGACTGCCAGTCACTTCCCGTCGCTTCGCAGAGGATGACATGCCCACCCGTCCCCGCTCCGCGCCCACCCTGCTGCTGCTCGCCGCAGCAGGAGCCGCCGCCGCCGCCGACGACTTCGGCCTGCAGTTCCACGGCTTCGTCAGCCAGGGCTACCTGCTCAGTGAGCATGACAACTATCTTGGCCAGACTGAAGGGCCTGGCACGCTCAACTTCAACGAATTCGCCATCAACGCCACCGCCAGCCCGATCGACCGCCTGCGCATCGGGCTGCAGATCTTCGCGCGCTCGGTCGGCCAGTATGGCAACGACGACCTGGAGATCGACTGGGCCTATGCCGACTACCGCCTGACCAACAACCTCGGGGTCACGGTCGGGCGCATCAAGATCCCGCACGGACTCTACAACGAGACCCGCGACCTCGACATGACCCGCACCGAGGTCTTCCTGCCGATGTCGGTGTACTCGACCCGCCTGCGCGACGTCTACCTGGCGGTCAACGGCGGCGAGGTCTACGGCACCCTCTCAGCCAAGACGCTGGGCAATTTCGATGGGGTGTTCTACATCGGCGGGCAGACCATCAAGAACGACAGCGCGGTGGCCAAGGATGTCGAGAACGGGGGGGCCGTCACCACCGTCGACTCGATCAACCTGCAGCGCATGATGGGCGGCTCCGTGACCTGGAACACCCCGCTCGAAGGCCTGCGCCTGCGCGCCTCCGGCTTCGACGCGCACAACCTGCGCATTTCCGGCAGCGGCGGCCTGCCGCAGTTTGATGCCAATGGCAACCCCATCGCCTACCCCGCCGGCGCCTTTGGCACCGACAGCCTGACCTCGACCTTCAAGGACTTCTATTCCGGCGTGGTCTCACTCGAGTACCAGTACCGCGACCTGCTCATCGCCGCCGAGTACACGCGCGAATACGGCAAGATCACCAACACCTCGGTGGTCAACTCCTACATCCCCGAACCGCTGCTTGGGCCGCCGCCGACCCCCCCGGTGGTGGTCTACGGCGGGCAGGTCACCACCACCACGTCGACCTACTATCGTCCGGAAGGCGCCTATATCTCTGCGGCCTACCAGCTGATGCCGAAGCTCAATGTCGCCGCCGGCTACGGTATCGCCTACTCCGATTACGATCACCGCGGGATCGCCTACAACCGCCAGTGGACCCTGGCCGCGCGCTACGACATCCTCAGCAACTGGCTGGTGAAGGCGGAGTGCGACCTGGTCCAGGGTACCGAGGAGCTGTTCCAGAGCGAGAACCCCGGGGCCACCCTCAACCGCACCTGGCAGGTCTATGCGATCAAGACCACGGTCGACTTCTGAGCCGCCAGCGACCATTTGGACAGAAAACACCCCCTCGAATTCCGATCTCGGAGAGAGCTGTCATGCCGGACCTTCGTGCGTACCTGCGCCTTCTCGCGCTCACCCTGCTCATCGCCGTCGGGGCGGTGGCCGAGGACACCATCATCGTCAACCCTGCGCTGACCATCGGCGCGCTCGACGAGGATGCGCTGAAAGACGTCTACTTGGGCAAGAAGACCTCCTGGGACGACGGCTCGCGCGTGGTGGTGGTGGTGCTCAAGGAGGGAGCCAGCCACGACCACCTCCTCCAGCGCCTGAACAAATCCTCGCCCCAGTTCCTCACCGGCTGGAAGAAGCTGGTGTTCACCGGCAAGGGCACCATGCCCGAGATGGTCGAAAGCGAAGATGCCCTGATCGCCCTCGTGGCGAAGACCCCGGGCGCGATCGGCTTCATCGACAAGGGCAAGCTCAAAGACGGCGTCAAGATCCTGCCGCTCAAGTGATTGCACTGCACGCTGCCACCGCCCGCACCGGCGGTAAGAGCAGGGGGGGGCGATGAGGATCGTCTGGCGCGTATGGTCCGGGATCGCCATCATCCTCGCCGGCTACGTGCTCACCGTGGTGGTCGGGGCCTATCTCTCCCAGGTTTTCACCGTCCGTCTCGAGCAGGTGGGCAACGAGGCCATCCCGGCGACCCTGGCGATGTACGACCTGCGCGCGGCCTACGCGCGCATGGTGGCGCTCTACGAAGCGGCGGTGGTCGAGGGCGAGCCGGCGCATCTCGCCAAGACCGGGCCGCTGATCGAGGAGGTGGTTGGCGGCCTGCGCCGGCTGAAGGGCCAGGGCTGGATGAGCGCTGAGCGCACCGCCGAGCTCGCCGCCGCCGCCGAGCGCATCCACGCCAACCACCTCCGCGCCCTCGCGCTCTACCAGCGCCTGGCGCACGGCGAGCAGAGCCCACAGCTGCAGGGCGAGAGCAAGGCCATGGATGGCGAGATCAAGAGCGTGGCGGCCGAGCTGCAGGCCTGCCTCGAGGGCATCCGCCACGACCTCAACGGCGTGCTCAATAGCGCCGCGAGTGGGGCGCGCGAGCAGCGCCGCCTGAGCATCATCGTCATGATCTGCGTGCTGGTGGTGTCGGCGGTGCTGGTGACGGTGATCATCCGCCGCTCGGTCACCGTGCCGCTGCTCACTCTCGCCCAGCACTTCGAGGGCATCGCCGCGGGCAACGGCGACCTCACCCGGCGCATCCCCATCCGCGCCGGGCGCGGCGGCGCGCTGCCGCGCGATGAGCTCTCCGGCCTGGCCAACATCTTCAACCGCTTCCTCGACAACCTCCAGCGCCTGATCCGCAAGGTCGGCGAGACCACCGAGCGGGTGGCGGGCTCCTCCGGCGAGCTTGACCAGCTGTCGAAGAAGGTGAGCGCGAACGCCGCCAGCGCGCACGGCAATGCCCAGCTCAGCGCCGAGGCCACCAGCCTGATCACCGCCGACATGAACGCGGTCGGCACCTCGGTCGAGCAAATGGTGTCCTCGATCCGCGAGATCTCGGGCAGCGCCCAGACCGCCGCGCGGGTGGCCTCCGATGCCGTGGGCGAGGCGCGCGACGCCGCTGCGACCATCACCCGGCTGAATGCCAGCACCGCGGCGATCGTCGAGGTCCTGCGCATGATCGAGAGCGTCGCCTCGCAGACCAACCTGCTCGCGCTCAATGCCACCATCGAGGCGGCGCGCGCCGGCGAGGCCGGGCGTGGCTTCGCGGTGGTCGCCAACGAAGTCAAGGAGCTCGCGCGCCAGACCGCGGGGGCGACCACCGACATCCAGGAGCGCATCGCCACCATGATCGCCGACAGCACGCGGGCGTCCGAGGCGATCTCGCGCATCAACCAGGTGATCGACCAGATCAAAGAGGCCAGCGTGCAGATCGCCGGCGCGGTCGAGGAGCAGACCGCGACCACCCAGCAAATGGCGCACGTGGTGGGCGCGGTGGTGGCCAAGGCCACGGCCATCGGCAGCGGGGTGGCGGCGATGACCACCGCGGTCGACAGCACTGCCGAATGCGCGCGCCAGAGCGAGGGCGCGGCGCGCGACCTCGCCGGCGCCGCCAGGGACCTCACCGGGCTGGTCGGCTCCTTCCGCTGCTGAAGGCGCGGACCGCCGCCGGCGCCGGCAGCGACGGAGTGTGGATGAGTACACCCGTGAGCGCCGGGCGCTTCGCACCTTGTCTGAAGGCGCCTGGGGCGGCAGGCTCTCTCCTCGACAAGGGGGCCGCCCGATGCGATCCGCAGCCACCGCCACCTCGACCGCCACCTTCACCGCCGCCCTCAGTCTGGCGCTCGCGCTCGGCGCCGGCCTGGCGGCTTCCGACGTCCCGGTGGCCGGACCGCTGGAGGTGCGCTGCAGCGGTTCCGGGCCGGGCCTCACCCATTGGTTCGATGGGCTGGCGCCGATCGACCCCGAGGCGGCGTGGTCGATCCTGTGCTGGGTCAGGAGCGACAGCCAGAACCAGGCCTACACGCTGATCGCCGGCTTCGGCGACGGCGTCGAGGTCGGCGGCGCCGAGCGCTTCTTCACCATTTACCCCAACGGCGTGCATTTCTGGGCTGGAGAGAGCGACGTCGAGATGGGCGCGCTGCCCGATAACGGGCGCTGGCAGCACCTCGCGGCGACCTATGACGGCATGGTGCTGAGCCTGTACCGTGACGGCGCCGCGGTGGGCAAGCCCAAGCGCATGTCCTTCACCCGCGCTGCCGCGCTGGCCAAGGTCGCACCGCCCTCGCCGTGGGTGCGCGGGCGCTGCTTTGCCGGAGCGGTCGCGCGCTTCGCGGTCTACGACCGCTGCCTGGACGCCGCTGCGGTGAACGAGATCGGGCGCTCCTCCGAGGGCCTCGAACGCCTGACCTTCGTCCCCACCCCGCCCGGCGCCACCCCCGAGGTGGCGCTGCTCATCCCGGTGCGTGGGCAACGCGGGCTGCAGAGCCTGCAGGACAGCGCGACCATCCCCGCCCCGCCGCTCGCGCCGCCGCCCCGGGCCAAGCCGTCCGCGCATCCCTCCGTACCCGCGCCCCAGCCGGACGGCGACGGCGGGCTGCTCCTGCGCGGCGGCTGGCGCATGGCCGACGGCACCGCGCTCAGTGCCACCCCGGCGGAGATCTGCGCACCCGGCTACGATGCCGCATCCTGGTGGGACGCCACGGTGCCGGGCACCGCGCTCACCACCCTGGTCGACCAGGGGGTCTACCCCGATCCCCTGCACGGGCGCAACAACCTGCTGATCCCCGACGACCTCGCGCGGCGCAACTGGTGGTACCGTGTGCCGCTCGCGCTGCCGGCGGCGGCGGCCAACCAAACGGTGTGGCTGACCTTCAACGGCATCAACTACCACGCCGAGGCCTGGCTCAACGGCATCCGCCTGGGCGAGATGACCGGCGCCTTCACCCGCGGCACCTTCGACATCAGCGCCGCGCTGCGCAAGGACGGCAGCAACGTCCTCGCCGTGCGGGTGTGGCCGCCGCCCCATCCCGGCCACCCCCATGAGCAGTCCTTCTTCGCCGGCGACGGCCCCAACGGCGGCGACCAGACCTTCGACGGGCCGACCTTCTTCTGCACCGAGGGCTGGGATTGGATCCCGGGCATCCGCGACCGCTGCACCGGCATTTGGCAGGATGTCGTGCTGCGCCAGAGCGGCGGCGCGGTGATCGGCGACCCCCAGGTAGTCACCGAGCTGCCGCTGCTGCCCGACACCTCGCGCGCCGACCTCACCATCCGCACCGAGGTGCGCAATACCGGCAGCAGTGAGCAGAAGGTGGTGCTCAGCGGCGAGATCGGCGACCTCAGCTTCGCCCTCGGTGCCACCCTGGCGCCCGGCGAACGGCGCACCCTCACCGCCGCGCCGGCGCAGTTCCCCCAGCTCGGCATCAGCAAGCCGCGCCTGTGGTGGCCGAACGGCTATGGCGATCCCGCGCTCTACGAGCTCAAGCTGCGCCTGAGCGATGACAAGGGCCGCCAGCTCGATGCCCGCCAGCTGCGCTTCGGCGTGCGCACGCTGTCCTACGAGTTCGATCCCCATCTCGTGGTCAAGGTCAATGGGCGGAGGATCCTCTGCAAGGGCGGCAACTGGGGCATGGACGATGCGCTTAAGCGGGTCTCGCGCGAGCGCCTCGAGCCCTATGTGCGCATGCACCGCGACGCCAACCTGACCATGATCCGCAACTGGTGCGGGCAGAGCACCGAGGAGGTGTTCTTCCAGCTGTGCGACGAGTACGGGCTGATGGTGTGGAACGAATTCTGGATGACCACCGACGGCTGGAACGTCGATCCGCTCGACGCCGAGGTCATGCTCGACAACGTCGCCGACACCGTGCGCCGCTTCCGCAACCACCCCTCGATCGCGCTGTGGTGCGGGCGCAACGAGGGGGTGCCGCCGCCGCGCATCAACGAGCGCCTCGCGCGCCTGCTCGAGGACCTCGACGGCACCCGCCACTACCAGGCCAACTCGCGCGAGCTGCACCTGCTCAACAGCGGCCCGTGGTCGTACATCGATCCGGTGCGCTACTACAACGAGCGCGCCAAGGGCTTCTCCAGCGAGCTCGGCCTGCACTCGGTGCCAAGTGTCGAGGCGGTGCGCGCGATGCTCGAGCCCGCTGACCAGTGGCCGCCCAATGACGCCTGGGCCTACCACGACCTGCACATCATGGGCAACGGCGACGCCCACGGCTACCTCGGCGCCATCAGCGGGGGCTACAACGGCGCCGCCTCGCTCGAGGAGTTCTGCCGACGCGCGCAAATGGTGAACTACGTCAACTACCGCGCGATGTTCGAGGCCTGGAACGCGCATTTGTGGAAGCCCTGCAGCGGCCTTCTGATCTGGATGTCGCACCCGGCCTGGCCGAGCATGGCCTGGCAGCTCTACGCCCAGGACTACGAGGCCAACGGCTCGCTGTTCGGGGTCAAGAAGGCCTGCGAGCCGCTGCACATCCAGCTCAACCTGCCCGACGACCAGGTGCAGCTGATCAACCACCGCTTCGACAACCTGGAGAAGCTCGGGGTCAGCG
>JAYVMM010000198.1:0-2071 GCA_043758975.1 Planctomycetota bacterium
GCTGAAGGCGCGACCTTCCTCGCCGGCGCCGACCTGTCGCATCTCGCTCTGCTCGAGCGTGGCGGGGTCACCTACTGCGACCAGGGCACCGCGCAGGACGTCCTGAAGCTGATCCGCGCCCGCGGTATCAACCTGGTGCGCCTGCGCCTGTGGACCTGCAGCGACGCGGAGGCGGCGGCCGATCCCTACAACCATGGCAACACCCTCACCACCATGGTGGCGCTCGCCCAGCGCGTGCAGCGCGCGGGAATGCAGATCCTGCTCGATCTCCATTATTCCGATAGCTGGGCCGATCCAGGCCACCAGGCCATGCCGCGAGCATGGAGCGGCCTCAGCCCGGAGGCGCTCGACGAGCGCATGAGGGCCTATACCAGGGATGTCATCGCCGCCTTCCGCGCTGCCGGCGCCCTCCCCCAGTACGTGCAGATCGGCAATGAGACGCCGATGGGCATGGTCTGGCCGGCCGGGAAGGTGGATCATGCCGACGGCTGGGCCACGCTCGCCAGGCTCATCACCGCCGCTGCGCGGGGCATCGCTGAGGCGGCGGGCGAGCACAAGCCGAAGACCATCATCCATCTCGATCGCGGCGGCGATTGGGTGACGACGAAGTGGTTCTTCGACGAGCTCATCTCCACGCAGCACGTCGACTTCGATATCATCGGCGAGAGCTACTATCCCTTCTGGCACGGGGATCTCGGTAAACTCACGGAATGCCTCAGCCGGTGCGTGGAGCGCTTCGGCAAGCCGGTGATGATCGTCGAAACCGCCTTCCCATGGCGCAGCACCGGGACCGATGGCAAACCGCTCGAGCTGATCGCCGGGATCGCACCCGGCCCCGTCGGGCAGGTCGCCTTCACCCGCGAGCTGGCACGAATCCTCACCGGCTTGCCTGGGCATGCCGGCCTGGGCGTCTGCTGGTGGGGGGCGGAATACCGGCCTGGCTGCGGATATTCTAGCGACGGCTTCGACGGGCGCTCCTTCTTCGATCAGGACGGCCAGCTGCTGCCGGTGGTCGGTGCACTCGGGGCATTGGCGCGACCGCTCACGCAGCCGGGCGGCCTGACCTCACCGGGGCCGGCCACACCGGCGGACATAACTGATCGGCGACGCCGGAGCTGGTCCCTGCGGGCTTAAAAGGGTCGACGATAACGATACTGGCTCAACCCTCGCGGCAGGAGGCCGTTCCCGCTCACTTGCGGGGTCGCGCCGCACGCCCCGGCGCCGGCAGCGATGTGCGACCACGCGCCACCAGGCGCACCGCGAGCAGGATGGCGGCGACCAGGCTGCGGTGATCGGCGACCCCCTGCCAGGCGATGTCGAAGGCGGTGCCGTGGTCGACCGAGGTGCGGATGATCGGCAGGCCGAGGGTGACGTTGACGCCCTCGTCGAAGGCCAGGGCCTTGAACGGGATCAGGCCCTGGTCGTGGTAGAGGCAGAGGTGGCCGCTGTAGCGCTTGCGGTTGGCCGGGGTGAAGGCGGTGTCGGGCGGCAGTGGCCCCTCGGCGTCGATGCCAAGCGCGCGCAAGCGCGCCACCGCCGGGGCGACCACGCGCGCGTCCTCGTCGCCGAACAGCCCGCCTTCGCCAGCGTGCGGATTGAAACCGCATACCGCCAGGCGCACCGGGGCGCGGCGCAAGCGCGTGAGCGCCTGCGCGAACAGCGTCCCGACCGCGACGATGCGCTCGCTGCGCAGGGCGCGCGCGACGCTGGCGAGCGGCTGGTGGCAGGTGGCGAGGACCACTGCCAGGCGGCGGTGGTACATCATCATCGCCTCGCCGACCACGCCGCAGCGCGCGGCGAGCAGTTCGGTATGCCCGGGAAAGGGCACCCCGGCGGCATGCAGCGCGGCCTTGTTGAGCGGGCAGGTCACCAGCGCCGCCGCGCGCCCATCCAGGCAGGCGGCGACCGCCGCCTCGACATAGGCCGCCGCCGCGCGCCCACAGCGCGCCGTGACCACCCCCGGCGTGATGGTGCCGGCGCGCAGGCCGGGCACTGCGACCTCGTGCAGGTCAGGCGGCACGCTCAGGCGCAGGGGCGCGGCGATGCGCTGGAGCACCGCCTGCGAGCCGAA
>JAYVMM010000199.1:0-2837 GCA_043758975.1 Planctomycetota bacterium
GGCGAGCAGCGTGGCCAGGCCATCGGCGAGGGAAGCGGCATCACCTGGCTCGCACAGCAGTCCGCCGCCGGTGGACTCGACCAGCTCGGGGAAGGCGCCGAGGCGGGGCTGGACCACCGGCACGCCGCTCGCCAGCGCTTCGATGATATAGAGGCCGAAGGCCTCGCCATAGGTCGCCGGCACCGAGAATACGCTCAGGGTGCGCAGGAATTCCAGCTTCTCCTCGCGACTGAGGTTGGCGCGTACCTCGAACTCGCCGGCGAGGCCGGCAGCCGCCAGCTTGGCCTCCTGCGCGGCGACATAGACGCGATCGGACTCGGTGCACGAACCCGCCAGGCGCAGGCGCACGCGCGCGCCCTCGGGCCGGCGCCTGAGCTCGATGAAGGCGTCGACCAGGAGGCCAAGACCCTTGAGCGCGCACAAACGGGCGAGGAAGCCGATGGTCGGTACCGCGGGCGCGGCGCCGGCGTCCTGGTAGCCGGTCAGGTCGATGCCGTTGGGGATCACCGTGAGCGCATCCGCACCCAGGCCCAGGCGGCGCGCCATCATCTCGCCGTAGTAGCGGCTCGCTGATACCACCGCGGCGGCGGCGCGCAGCTGCTCGCCGATCAGCCCCCACGCCTGGTCGCGCCAGGGCTGCGGCAGGCTGTCGAGGAAGCCGTCCTCGCCCTGCAGGGTGACCACCACCGGCGCCTTGAGCGCGCGCGCGAGCTCGGGGGCGATGCCGATGATCAGGCCGGTGCCGATGGAAATCACGTCGAACGGCCCGCGCCCCTGCAGGAAGGTGGTGAGCTTATTGAGCTCCTTGCGCTGCAGTCCGTCGCGCCCGCGCAGCATCGATACGGTGAGTTCGCCGAGCTCGTCCGGACGCGTCATGTCCGACATGCGCGTCGACCAGCGCAGCAGCCAGCGCGCGTTGAACAGGCGGTCGAGCCAGCCCGGAGTATGGCGGAAGAGCGAGATCTTCTGCTGCAGGTAGACGTTAATGCCGCCGAAGAAGATCGGGCACCAGCCGTCGCCCTCCTCATCGCCGCCGCCCTCGAGCACCGGCGGCAGGTAGAGCGGCACCAGCGTCACCTCGTGGCCGAGGGCGCGCAGCGCGTTGGCCAGCGCGTTGTCGCGCAGGCACAGCCCGCAGTAGTAGGCGCCGGTACCGGCGGTGAGGTGGACGATGCGCACTGCCTCAGCGCGCTCCGCCCGGGGCCGAGCTGCGCTTGGGGTAGAACGGCCCGCCGAAGGCAAGGTTGGGCGGGATCTCGGCGAATTCGCTGAAGGCCTTGAACAGCGCTTCGAAATCCTTATCCACTGCCCCGATGATGCAGTCGGTGAGGTCGGCGCGCAGCTCGGGGTACTTGCGGATGAAGTGCCCGTAATTGACCCGCTCATCGTAGAAGGCGTAGACCAGCTTGCGCATCGCTTCGATGCCGCTGCAGAAGCGCTTGCCGTAGTCGGTGAAGGCGGTCGCCGAGGTGTCGCCGCGCGCGAGCGCGGCGTGCACCGCGTCGCCCGCCATCTCGCCGCTCTTCATCGCGAAGAACATGCCGGAGGAGAACACCGGGTCGAGGAAGTTGAAGGCGTCGCCGGCGAGCACCAGCCCGTCGCTGGCGCAGTGCTGCGAGCGGTAGCTGAACTCGTTGGTGATGCGCACCTCGTCGCACTGCTTCGCCGGCGCAAGATGCTCGATCAGCCAGACGTTCTCCTTGATCTCGCGCTGGTAGATCTCGCTGATGTCCTGGGTACCGCGGAAGAGGTACTCCTTCTTAGCCACCACCCCGACGCTGAGCACGTCGTTGTGCAGCGGGATGTACCAGAACCAGCCCTTATTGGGGATGTAAGCAACGGTGGTGGCGCCACCCTCGCGTCCAGGGTCGCGCAACGCGCCCTTCCAGTAGCTCCACACCGCGAAGCGGTCGAGCGGCTTGTCTGGCATGCGCCAGCCGAACTGGTTGATCGCCAGGGCGTCGCGCCCGCTGGCGTCGATGGTGACCGGGGCACGCAGCTCGAAAGGCGTGCCCGCTTCGTCGGTGCCGGCGACGCCCACCACCCGTCCGTCTTCGAGCACCAGGCGGGTGGCATTGACCCCGTGGCGGATCTCGGCCCCCTTCTCCTTGGCATTGTCGCGCAGCAGCTGGTCGAATTCGCTGCGCAGCACCTGCCAGGTCTGGGTCGCCGGATGGTCGAAATGGCTGTCGAAGAAGAACGGCTGCGACTGCTTGCCGGTCTGGCTGACGAAGCAGATCGAGTACTTCTTGGTGAACTGCGACTTCTTCAGCTTCTCGATCATGCCGATGCGCTCGAGCGTGAAGTAGGTGTAGGGGATCAGCGATTCGCCGATGTGGTAGCGCGGGAAACCGACTTTGTCGAGCAGCACGACCTTGCGTCCATGCATCGCCAGCACGCTGGCGGTGGTGGTGCCGGCGGGCCCGCCGCCGACGACGATGGCATCGGGATTGCTGATCATGTGCAAGGCTCCTCGCTCAGGGGTTGATGCGCGGCAGGATCTCGACCACTTCGGCGATCGGCCTGCCGTCCTCGGCGATCAGGGTGTTGCAGCGCCCGAACAGCTCGCCGGCACGGCTCTGCTGCAGCGGGCGGTTGATCGCCTCGTTGCCGATGATGGTGAAATAGACGCTCGGTCGGCTGTGGTGGCTTACGCACTGCTCGATCAGCAGGCCGCCGAGCGGGCGCTTGCCGGCCAGCACCAGCTCGCGCAACGCCTCCGGCAGCGCCTCGAGATGGATGTGGATGGCGCCGAATTCGACCGCGCGCTCAGTCTGGTCGAGTAGCACCACCTGGCGGCGGTATTCGCCGCCGCGCAGGCTCGAACCGAGCACGTT
>JAYVMM010000200.1:0-2400 GCA_043758975.1 Planctomycetota bacterium
TATGATGCAGGCCCTTGACGGTCTGTCAGGATCCTTCCCAGGCTCCGTCGGGTCATCCACTTAGAACCTGGCACCTGTGGTCCTGCTGGATAACCGCGACGGCGCACGGTGTTTCAGCTGCTCCCAGCTATAGCCATCCGCGCCAAGGCTTTGCGGGAAATTTTGCGAGAGCGCGCGCTTCCGCACTCACCGTAGTTGATGGGGAGATCGTCCATGCGCGTAGCGATCCTGGTCATAGCCGTGCTGTACCTCGTGAGCGGCGCGGTCTGCGCGCCGGCGCAGGAGCGCCCGAACATCCTTATCATCCTCGCGGACGACCTCGGCTTCTCGGACCTGGGCTGCTACGGGGGCGAGATCCGCACCCCCAATCTCGACGCCCTCGCCGCGGACGGCCTGCGCTTCACCCAATGCTACAATTGCTCACGCTGCTGCCCGTCGCGGGCCGCGCTGCTGACCGGACTCTATCCCCACCAAGCCGGGGTCGGCTCGATGACCACCTCCCGCCCCGGTCGGGGCGAGGGGTATCGCGGGGCCCTGAACGAGCACTGCGCCACCATCGCCGAGGTCCTCGGCGCCGTCGGCTACCGTACCGCGGCCGCGGGCAAATGGCATGTCAGCGATGCGGAAGCGCCGACGGCGCGCGGCTTCGCCGACTTCTTCGGTTTCACTTCGGGGTATGCCATCGATTCATGGATCCCCGAGATGATGATCCGCCTCCCGGCGGGCCGGCCGTTGCGTCCCTATGCGCCGGGAGCGTACTTCGCGACCGATGCGATCAGCGACTACGCCATCGATTTTATCAATGGCATGCGCGGCCCCGGCGCGCCCTGGATGCTCTACCTCGCCTACCAGGCGCCGCATTTCCCGCTCCAGTCGCAAAGCGCGGATCTCGTCGGCTACCCGGCGCTGTATGCCCAGGGGTGGGATCGCGTGCGCGAGCAGCGCCTGGTCCGCCAGAAGGAGCTGGGGCTGCTGACCGCTACCGCGCCCTTGACCCCGCGCGGGCCCATCCCCAATCATGCCGCGGCGACGCGCGATGGCTCGCTGACCGCGGACGGCGCAAATCCGCCCTGGGATTCCCTGCCTGCCGACCGCCGCGCCGATCTCGCCCAGCGCATGGCGGTGTACGCCGGGATGGTCACTGGCATGGATCGCGGCATCGGGCGCGTGCTGGCGGCCTTGCGCGCCGCCGGCCAGCTCGATAGCACGTTCATCCTCTTCCTCAGCGACAACGGCGCCTGCGCCGAATGGGACCCCTTCGGCTTCGACCTGCCCCCCGCCGGCCAGCCGCATGCGGGGGTGGGCATCAACATGGGAACGGAGTCGTTCTCCTCCCGGCTGCACAGCGGCGAGGCGCTCAGCGCCATGGGCGGTCCGGGCTCGCGCATGTCCTACGGTTCGGCGTGGGCGAATGCCTGCAACACCCCCTGGCGAATGTACAAGCATTACGTGCACGAGGGCGGCATCTCAACCCCACTGATCGCCCATTGGCCCGCTGGCATCCCGGCCCCCGGTGGGCGCTTGGTGCGGCAGCCGACCCATATCATCGACCTCATGGCGACCTGCGTCGACCTCGGCCAGGCCCCCTATCCCGCGCAGCGCCAGGGCCAGGCCCTGACGCCGCTAGAGGGCCTGAGCCTGCGCCCGTTTCTGGCCGGGACGCCAGCGCCCTCGTCGTGGAGCGGACGCGAGCTAAGCTGGGAGCATGAAGGCAATGCCGCCATCCGCGTCGGGGATCGCAAGCTCGTGCGCCTCGGCGAGCAAGGCGCGTGGGAACTGTACGATCTCGCCGCCGATCGCGCCGAGCTGCACGATCTCGCGGCCGCCCACGCCGAGGAGGTCCGCTCCTTGGCCGGACGTTGGCTGGCCTGGGCGCTCCGCGTCCACGTCCGCGTTCGCCCCCGCGACGAAGGCGCGGCTGGAGCTGGTGGAGCTGGTGGAGCTGGTGGAGCTAGTGGAGCTGCCGGCGCCGCTTCCGAGCCGGCGCCTGAGAAGTCGGTCGATTGACCGCCCATGGGCGCGCCGATGACCCTGACCCCCGACCCTGGTGCGCTGGATGTGCTGGCCCAGCGCGCCTGCGCCGGCGACCGCAATGCCTTCCGCGATCTGGTCCTGGCGACCCAGCATGCCCTGGCCTTGAGCGTCGCCTCGCATGTGCTGACGCGCGACATGATGGAGGAGATCCTGCAGGAGACCTATGTCACCGCCTTCGAGAAGCTGGGCCAATACCGGCAGGAGGGCGCCTTCCTGCCGTGGCTGAAGGCGATCGCGCGCCATCGCCTGTACCAGCACTGGCGGGAGCGCCGACGGGCGGCGACCGTGCAGCATGACGACCTCGCCACGCTCGTCGCCGAGCACGGCCTCGCCGCTGTCGATGGCGAAGCCGACGGAGAGGAGGAG
>JAYVMM010000201.1:0-3531 GCA_043758975.1 Planctomycetota bacterium
CCGAACTGCTCAAGCGCCTGGAGCCCCCGGCGGACTGGCTGCTGGTGCCATTGGCGCACTACCACGAGCTGGTGGCGGCGGGGGCGCCGGCATCCGCGCTGTCTGCGCCCGCACCCACCGGCTGCTGGATCGAGAGCGCGCAGGTCCAAGGCCGGCTCGGCGACGATCGCGCGCTGCGCATGCAGGCGGTGCTGCAGGTGGTCGCCCTGAGCCCGGGACCCAGCGCGTTGACGCTATTCCATGGGGCGCCGCAGCAGCTCGGGGTGGTGAGCGTGGATGGCGCCACCGGCTTGTTTATGCGCGCAGTCAGCCAGCTCATCATCCCCGCCGCCGGACGCCACACCGTGGCGCTGCACTGGTCGCTCATCCTGGAGGTGGGCAACGAGGGCAACGAGGGCAGCGAGCGCAGTCGCCACGCCCTGCTCGCCCTGCCGGCGGCTGCCGCCACCGAGCTGCGCCTGGAGTCGGATACCCCGGGCTCCTTCCAGGCCGCGGGTCTGGTCGAGCTCAGCGCCACCCCCGCACGCGTGTGGCGGCTGAGCACGCCCGCCGTCCAGCCGCTCGAGCTGCGCTGGCTGCCTGGACTGCTCGCGGGCGAGGACCAGCCGGTGTTTGGCGTGCGCCAGGAACTCGCGGTGTGGATCGAGCGCGCCCAGCGCACCTGGCAGTGGACGGGGACGCTCGAGTCCCGGCGCGGGGCGCCGCCGGCGCAGCTCGACCTCACCCTGCCCGCCGGCTTCGTGCTCACCGCCACCGGCCCCGGCGTGCTCGGCTGCGACGGCAGCAGCGGCACGGTGCGGCTGCGCCTGAATGGGCGTCCCGACGCGGTGAGCTGCAGCGGCTTCCTCGCCGCCGATGCCGCCATCGCCCTGCCACGGGTCGCCGCCGCCGCCTATGCTGGCGGCCTGGTACGCCTGGTGAGTGCGGAGGTGCTCGACTACCAGGCGCCCGCCGGCTGGCGCGCCAACGCTGCGCCCATCGGCGGCGGGGCGGCGACGCTGCCAGCTGGCTTCGCGGTCGACACCCCTGACCAGGGCATGGAGGTCGCCGTGCTTGATGACGCCGGAGCCGCCACCCTCACCCAGAGCGCCTGCCTGGTGGTCGGACCGTTGGCAGCCGACTGGATGATCACCCAGCAGCTGGAGGTGAGCAGCGCCGCTCGCCGCTTCACGCTGCCGCTCCAGCTGCCGCCCGGCTGGCGCTTGCGCTCCTTCATTTCGCAGCCACCCACCACCATCAGCGAACTGGCGGAGGTCGGCGAACTCGCACGCCTGGCCCCCGGGGCGAGGCTGACGCTGCGCTGCGCTGCGGGCTTCCATCAGCTCGCCATCCGCGCCGGGCTCGAGCGCGCCGAACCGGCGCCCGCGCGCATCGAGCTGCTCACCGTCCCCGGCGCTGGGCGCGTACGCCAGCGCCTGAGCGTCCTCGCCGCCCCCGGGCTGGAGCTTACGCTCGACGCGCCGCCACCGTGGCGCCTGGGCGTCAGCTCGCCCGCCGGCCTCCCGCCAGCACCGGGCAAGCCCGCCGGGGCGGAGGCGGAGACGCGCGCCGAGCTGTTCAGCAGCGGACCGCCGGCGGCGATCGGGCTGACGGTTGCGGCGCGTCCGCCGCACGTGAGCGCCGAGGCCTGCTGGTACGTGCTGCCCGCGGGCGCCGGCGCCGACGCCTCGCTCAGCTGGGGCCGCCTCGACCTGCGCCTGCGCGTGCGCGAGGGCACCCTCGACGCGCTGCTGCTGACCACACCCTTCGCCGGCGGCGCTTCGCTGCAGCTGAACGACCGCCTGTTCACTCTCGATACCGCCGACGGGCGGGTGGTGCTGCGCGCCCGTGAGCGCTGGAGCGGCGAGCACGTGCTCCGCCTCGAAGGCGCGTTCACTCCAGCACTCTCCGCCACCCTGCCCCATCTCACCCTCGCGCGCCTGGAGGCGCCGCAGGCCGAACTGCCGTTGCGCGAGGTGGTGGCGGTGCAGGCGCCCACGGCTGGCGATCTCGAACTCCTGCCCACGCCCTCGTGCGTGCCGCTTGATATCGACGAACTGCCGGCCTGGAGCCAGCCCATCCCGAACGCGGCGCTGGTCGCCGCTTGGCGCCGTCAGCCGACCGCCAGCGACGGCCCTGGCGCCTTCCGCCTGGTGCCGCGCACGCTCAGCCCGGCGCCGTCCGGCTTCATCGACCACCTCGAGGTGCGCACCCAGGTTGCACCGCAGGGGACGATCAGTGTGCTGCGCCTGCGCGTCGCCGCCTCCTCGCTGCAAGTCTTGCCGCTCGGGCTGCCGCCCGGGACCACGCTCACCGCCGCCAGCGTCGACGGCCTGCCCACCGCGGTGCGGCTGGCGGGCGCGGATCTGGTGCTGCCGTTGCCCGGGCGCACCCAGGTCGAGGTCGCGCTCCTGCTTGAAAGCGGCGCGCCGGCGCACGACTTCCACCTCGCGCTGCCCCGCTTCGGCGAGCTGCCGGTCACGCGCAGCGCATGGACGGTGGCGGTCGCCTCGAACTGGCTGGCGGAACCGACGGTGGCCGGGCAGGCGATGCCCTTCCCGCCGGTGGACCTCGCGGCGCAGCGCCCGTGGTTCTCCTCCTGGCAGGCGGTGCGAAGCGCGCTCGAACTCGTCGCCCTGCCGCCAAGCAAGGAGATGCCGCTGCTGGATGCGCGCACCCTCAAGCAGCTGCCGCACGCCTTCCCCGCACGTGGTGAACCGCAGCTGGCGCTGCAGGGCACGCTCTTGACCGGCGGTCGCATCGGCGCACCGCGCGAACTCGCCCTGCACCTCGTCGAGCTCTCCACCCTCGGCGCGCTCGAACGCTGCGGGCGCATCACCGCTGTGCTCATGGCCCTGGTGATCGCGCTGCGCTGCGCCTGGCGCGGGCGCCTCGCGCTCTACGCGGCGGCGGCGCTCGGCGCCTGCGCGCTCCACCATCTCGCCCCCAGCGGCATCGCCGCGCTGGCGCTCGCCCTGTGCGAGGCGCTGCTCCTGATGCTGCCGCCGGCAGCAGCGGTGGTGGAGCTCCTGCGCCGGCGTCCGCGTCTGCGCGCCACCGTTCCCGCCGCTGCGCTCGCGCTGCTGCTCGGCGTGGGCGCTGGGCTCGGCACCGGGCTGGGAGCGGGCGAGGCGCCTGCCTTTCCTGAGGAAGTGCTGATGGGCTACCAGGAGCTGGACGCCGCCGGGCTCCCGCAGGGGGTGCAGGTGGCGCTTAGGCGCGCGGCCCTCGAGCGGCTGTGGCGGCGCGCCCAACCGGAGGTGCCGACGGCGGCGCCGCTGCACACCCTGGCGAGCGGTGCCGCGCGCTACCGTCTGACGGTGGCGGGCGATGCGCTGCGCGGCGAGCTGGTGCTGCCGGTGGCCATGCTCGGCGACGACTGGCAGCAGCTGGCCATCCCGATCGGCGGGGGCAGCGTCGAGTGCGTCACCTTCCATGCCCTGGTCCCGCCCGAACGGGGGGGGATTCTGCCGGCGCCGGCGCCAGCGCTGACCGGCTTCGCAGCACCGGTGGCTCCCGCTGCGCCCACTCCAACCGGCGATCCCGCTTGGA
>JAYVMM010000202.1:0-1765 GCA_043758975.1 Planctomycetota bacterium
CCGAACTGCGTAACTTCAGGTGCAACATGCATGTATTGCATGTCCAGGGGTAGAAACCCGTCAGGTTTCGCCGGCATCGGCAATGAATATAAGCGCCAATATCGTCCTGCGCTGACGTCGCTCCCGCCGATCCGCTGAACCGCCTCGACCAGGCCCGGACCTCTCCGGCCCCTTCCCTGGAGCGTCATTCAGGCCAGCGCCCGTCCGGCATGTCCTTCAGGTGCAAGAGGTTCGGATCGACCACCACATGGCAGATCCGCCGGCGCTGCCAGCTGTAGGTGATGTGCACCAGGCCGTCGGCGCCCTGGATCACCGCCGGATAGGAGTACTCGCCGGGCTGGTCCTCCAGCACCAGGGCTGCCTGCCAGTGCAGGCCGTCTGAGCTGAGCGCGACATTGAGCACCTCGCGTCCCGCCGTGCCATGATTGTAGACCACCAGCTGGCGGCCATCGCGCAGAGTCACCGCGTCGATACCGGAATTGGGATTGGGCAGGGTGGACAGCGTCATCTCGCCCCAGGTCTGTCCGTCATCGGACGACCACGCCTGGGCGATTCGACCGGAGCGGCTGCGCGCGAGCAGCTGCAGCCGCCTTCCGGGGTGGCGCAGCAGGCACGGCTGGATGGCGTCGAGCTCGTCCGCGTGGTTGAGCGGCCCCTGCCGCCGCCAGGTCCGCCCGCCGTCGCCGCTGCGCTCGAGGTAGACCCGCCAACCCTGGTGGAACACCCGCAGCCCGGGATCCTCGGTGCTGCTCGGGCACAGCAGGGTGCGGTCGGAGAGCTCGAGCGGCTTGTCCTTGATCGGACCGAGGATGCCCTCCGGCAGCCGGCGCGGCTCGCCCCAGTGCTCACCGCCATCCGCCGACTCCGCCACCATCCCCCACCAGGCGCGCGGAGAGGGGCCGACCTTGTAGAACAGCAGCAGCGGCCCGGAGCTGGGCCTGAACAGCACCGGATTCCAGCACGCGTAGCGCCCATCGCCGGCGACGGCGCCGTCTTCGAGCAGGCGAGGCACGCTCCAGCTGCCGCCCGCCGGCTTGCGGCTGCCCCAGATCGCCACCTCATGGTGGCCTTCGAAGGCGCCACCGAACCAGGCGGCGACCAGAGCGCCGTCGACCTCGCACACCGTCGAGGCATGGCACATCGCGGACGGCATCTCCGCGGCGATGTACTCGCGCAGCACCACGCCAGGCTGGGCGTGGATCTGCTCCGGGCTGGTGCGCACATGCTCGCTGTCGCCCATGCAGCCGCACAGCGCCAGCAGCGCGCCTGCCGCCAGGAGTGCGGTGCAGAAGTCGGGGGCAGCAGGTGCTCTCATCGTCGCTCCACGGCGGGACCAGCCGGCACCAGTGCGCGACCACCCAGCAGCCATGGTGCCGCCGGTACCCGCGCCGGCCAGCGACGCCAGTTGCAGCTCCTCTGCCGGCCCACGTCCCTGGTTGGGGGTAGCTGTCTCGATGGCCGGGCAAGCCCGGTGGGGCTGCGCTCCAGCGGAACCGCCAGCGAAGCCGAGGGAGCCCGCCTGACGGTCGCCAGCATCAACGTACGAAAGTGTCATGGCAGGGGTTTGCGGTGAAGTCCGGGTGCGCCACCGGCGCGCCTCCCTCAACGTACGTTCATCATACATTGACAATTACGGGTGCCATGCGCACCGCGCCGGAGGACTACGGCGCGTGCCCGGCACTCCCGGGATGCCGGCGCGCCGCCCAGCTTCGATGGCTACATCGACAACCTGCTCGACGGCTACCATCAGGAGGGCGTGCATCCG
>JAYVMM010000203.1:0-5304 GCA_043758975.1 Planctomycetota bacterium
GGCGTCGGGCGCCTGGTCGGCGGCGAAGGCGTCGGCCTCGGCGGGGGTGGGCGGCAGGCCGGTGAGGTCGAGCGAGACGCGCCGGATCAGAGTGTAGCGATCGGCGGCGGGCGAGGGTTCGAGGCCCTCGGCCTCGAGGCGGGCGGCGACGAAGCGGTCGATCGGCGTCTGCGCCCAGGCCGCATGCAGGGCGGTGGGAGGCGCGGCCTTGACCGGCGGCACGAAGGCCCAGTGCGGGCGGTAGACCGCGCCATCGGCGATCCAGCGCGTGAGGATGTCCTTCTGCGCCGCGCTCAGCGTCTTCTGCGTCGCCGGCGGCGGCATCACCTCATCCTGGTCGCTGCTGGTGATGCGCACGATGAGATGGCTGGCCTTGATATCACCGGGCACGATGGCGATGTCCCCGGACTTCGCCGGCTTGGTCGCCGCTTCGCGCACATCCAGGCGCAGCTTGGACTTGCGACCCTTGTCGTCGGGGCCATGGCACTTGAAGCAGTAGCCGGCGAGGATCGGACGCACCTCGGCGTTGAAATCGGGCGCCGCCGGGACGCTGTCAGCGCCGGTGAGGACGAACGCGGGCAGCAGCGCGAACAGGGGTGCGAGCAGCAGGAACGTGGCTCTGATCATTGCGTCCTCATCCCCGGGGTCCGCAGGTGATACCGGCACCACCGCCCTGGCGATGCATGCTTGTTGCACCCGCCGCCGCATGCTGCCGCCGGCAGGACGCGTGCGCGTTGGCGCGCGGGGGGGTGCCTAATGTGGCGCCGCCCGCGCCCTGGGGCAATGGACCACTTGCTCAGCCTGGTGGGTGGCGGGGGCCACCGGGCTGTCCGCATCCATCGGGGCGCGCTGTGAACCTGCCGAACCAGGCATCCAACCACCTGGTCCAAAGGCATTTGCCGAACTGTTCCGGAATCTGGGCTGGCGCGCCGGTGATGGACGTCCCACCGCCAATGGGCCTGATGCATTGCGTGCTACCGCGAGCAAAGACGTGTGCTAGTGATTGCGCGCCTGCGTGCGTCTGCGCGCCTCTGCGCGCCTCTGCGCGCGCCGTAACGATGGCCGAGTCAGCCATGGTTCATACCCCCAGAGCGGTCGACTGCGCTTTGCGGCTGCACCGCGACCTGCCCACGCTATCGTCGGCGGCATGCGCTTCCCCGTGCGCGGCGCTGCCGCCATGCTCTTCGCCGCCTCCGTCCTGACCTTCGCCCTGCCGGCGCGGGCGGACGCGGACGATGCGGCGGGCGCACCCGAGAAATTCGTGCTCAGTGACGGGCGCTCCTTCCTCGGCACCTATTCCGCGGATGACAGCACCCTGACCATCGCCACCGCCAATGGCACGCTCTCCTTCGCGCTCAATGCCGGCGACATCGCCAGCCACCACCCGGCCAGCGCCGACGAGCTCGCCGCACAGGCCGCCGCCTTCGCCGCGGCCGCCACGGTCGCGGCGGCGGCAAGCACACCCAGCGCCGATGCCAAGGCCGCCCGCCTGGCCAAGTTCACCGCCCTCACCGGGCTGAAGGACTACCCCACCCTCACCGCCACCCAGCGCACCGCCCCGGTGGCCAAGCTGCCCGAGCGCATGCTCGGCGCCTGGCGCGCGGTCGACCTGATCGGCACCGACCCCGACCAGGAGCGCGCGCGTCTGATCAAGCTCGAGGTCGACGGCACCAGCGCGAACTTCTCCGCCGACCTCGACCTCTACCACCGCGCGGCGGCGCCGCGCGCGCTGCCCATCCCGCTACCCGGCACCGCCGCGCCAGGCGCCGGCGCAGCGGCGGCGCGCCCACTGCCCAGCCGCATCATCCTCAAGGCCTTCAGCTGCGGCGGCGGCGTCAACCCCTCATACCTGGTGAGCAATGACGCCACCGGCGCGATCGGGGCGCTGATCACCTGCGCCGCCAACGACACCCTGGTGGTCACCACGGTGACGCGCAATCCGTTCTCCCTCCAGAGCCAGGACTGCACGGTCTACAAAGTGGTGAAGTAGCGCGCGGTGGCAGGGAGTGCGGTCGGATTGAAGGCTACGTCAGCTCGGTCAGCTGCGGCGCTGCCGCGGGCGGCCTGACCGCCGTCGCCCACCGGGCCGCTGCGCCCTTGGCGGCGAGGCGCACAGCGCTACCCTGGCGCGATGGCTGCATGTACGCACAAGCGGGTGGTGAAGCGCGGCAGCCTGGTGGTGTGCGCCGATTGCGGCATGGACACCGATCACTGGTATGCGGGCTCGGTGGCAGGCGGTGCGTCTCCTACGGACCCTGCCGCCGCGCCTGCCGCTGCTGCCGCCACTACGGCTGCGCTGGTCCCGGCGGCGGCACCAGAATGGTTCGGCTTCCCCCTGCGCGCCCTGCTCGTGCTCGGGGTTGGGCTGGCGGTGGCGATGCTGATCGTCGGCACCGGCGGCATGCCGAACGACATCATCCACACTCTGACCAGCCTGGCGCACGAGATCGGCCATGCGCTGGTCGCCTGGCTGCTCGGGCGCCCGAGCGTGCCGGCCTTCGACTTCAAGTACGGCGGCGGGGTGGCGATGATCGGCGAGCGCAACCAGCTCCTACTGTGGGCCTACGCCGCCGCGCTCGCCGCCCTGGTCTGGCGCCAGCGCCGCAATCTGCGCGCCGCCGCCGCGCTCATGGCGTTCGGCCTGGTCATTGCCGCGCTTGCGCTCAGCGATGCCGGCATGGTCGTAATCCTCTCCTCCGGCCACGATGGCGAGGTCGCGCTCGCCGCGGTCTTCCTCTATCGCGCGCTGTCCGGCGTCGCGGTGGTCGGCCCAGCCGAGCGCTGGCTTTACGCCATCATCGGCTGGACCGTACTGCTGCATTCCATCGCGCTGTGCTGGAACCTCGCCTTCGTCGCCACCGCGCGCGACCACTACTACGCCGGAAAGGGCGGGCGGGACAACGATTTCGTCATCATCTCCCACACCTGCAGGTGGAGCCTGGAAGGGGTCGCGCTGTTCCACCTCGCGCTCAGCCTGACCGCCCCCTTGCTGGTCGGCGCGGTCTGGCGCTGGCGCATGCGCGTCGCCGCGGTGCTGCAGGCGTTGTTCATACCGCCACCCGCGGTGGATGAACAGGGAGACGGGGGATAATGTATGTCGTTGCTTCGGCTCGGGAAATGCGCATGAAATATGCACCGCGAACCGCCTGACCCGAGGTCGCCATGAGGCCGTACCTGACCTATCCTGCCATCCTCCTGCTCGCCGCCGCGCTGGCAGGCGCCCGCCTGACGGCAGCCGACGGAGCGGGCGAACTGGAGCGCTACCTGATCGAGGTCATGAAGACGCCGGCCAATGCCGGCTTCTCCGTCACCGTCTCCGGACTCGGTGGCAGCAGCGCCAAGCTCATGGCCGCCAGCGACGCCGGCATCGAGGTGCGCGTCGGCAACGCCGGCAACGTGACGCTGATGTGGAGCCGGGTCAGCGACGGCGACCTCTACTCCTTCTGCCATCCCTTCGTGGCCAAGGCCGCGGCGGGCGTGCAGGCGCGCTTCCTCGCCACCGCCATCGCCCTCGGCCATGGCCGCGAGCAGGACAACCAGGATCTCCTGGCCGCCCTGCGCACCGCCGATCCCGCGCGCGCGCAGGCGCTCGCTGCCCAGCTCGAGGTCGCGCCGGTCGCGGGCAAAGACGCGGGGAAAGACGCGGGGAAAGACGCGGGGAAAGAAGCCGGCAAGGAGCCCGCCAAGGCGGCTGGCGGCGATGTCCCCGGCGAAACCCCGGCAGTCCCGGGCGCCGAGGGCGCCGACGCCGAGGGCAGCGCGCCCGCGCCAAAGGGCGAACGCGAGCGCCTGGCCGCCGCCCTCGGCACCCCGTTCAGCAAGGATGGCAAACTCAACCGCGCAGCCTATCTGCGCGCGCTCGGCGGCACCGCACGCAGCATCGATCAGTGGCTGGGACCGGACTACGCGTTCTACCACACCGCGGACAACCATGTCCCGGCGCCCAAGGCCGCGGCCAAGAGCGGTCTGGACAAGGACGGCTTCCCCACCATCTACCTGGCACCCACGCGCACGGCCAAGAAAGGGCACAACAACGCCGGCATGGTCTACCAGATCGGCGACGAGCCCTCCGCCGCCGCTGGCGACTACAGCAGCACCCAGGGCCAGGTGCTTTACGTCCCGGACAAGCCAGGCGATCCCGGCTGCGACCGAGTGATGATCCTTGAGGAGGGGCAGGACGTGCTCACCGAGAGCCCCGAGCCGCCGTGGTGGGGCGGCGCGCATCCCGAGCCGGCGCTGGCCAAGCCGGGCTGGCTGGAAGCCTGCGGCGGCCACCTCGGCGTCCCGCTCAACGTCAACCGCACCTGCGCCGAATGGGACAACTGCGGGCTGATCGTCTTCAACTCCGGCCTCATCGGCGCCGCCGGCACCTGCACCGCGGGCAGCTGCAACCCCTGCCTGATGCTGCCCAAGGGCAAGGTGCCGACCGCGGTGTCGATCACCAACCTCAACGAGTTCGCGCTGGTAACGGTATGGGACACCGAGACCAGCAAGGGCCAGCTGGCGGTCATCGCCCTCAGCTCGGTGCAGCCCGCCGGCTCGGGCGGCACCACCCTGTTCTGCGAATGGAAGGAGGCCCATCCCTGCCTGCCCAACAGCGGCGCCTACGGCTTCATAAAGCTGATCGGCTTCATCGATCTGCCCATCGCCATGCCCAGCGACGTCATCGCAGTCGGCAACCGATCCTCGGATTGGATCCGCGTCAACGGCAAGAACACCCAGGCCAAGGAGATCGACCTCGGCCAGCAGGCCATGCGCGACAGCTTCAACACCGGCGAGAACCGCGGTCGGTCCAGCAATGCCGGCTTCGCGGTGGTCGCCTCGCGCGCGGAGAACAAGGTGGTGTTCGTCGATCTCGCGCCGCTCTTCCTCTACATCCGCGAGATGTACTTCACCACCGCCGACAACTACGCCAAGACCACCAAGATCGGGCCGGGCGTCAAGGAGTGGCCCTACACCTTCGACGCCGAGCCGCGCTGGCGCCCGCACGTGGTGCGCACCATCGACGTCCCGCATCCCACCGCGGTGAGCGCCACCCTGTCCGGCGCCAACGTGCATGCCTACATCGCCACCCTCGACGGCACCCTGCGCCTCTACAAGGTGGGCGCGCTCAGCGGCGCCTCCACCAACGGCGACATCGCGCAGTGCGGCGAGATCAAGGTCGGGCGCAACCCGACCTGCATCGCCTACGCCAAGAACCACTGGAACGAGACGGACCCGCATGCCCAGGGGCTGCTCAATGAGATGCTGGTGGTCAGCCGCGGCGACCGCGAGATCGATTGGGTGGAGATCAAGGGCGACAGC
>JAYVMM010000204.1:0-3344 GCA_043758975.1 Planctomycetota bacterium
CCCGCGACCGCCAGCTCGGGCAGGCCGGACCGCCGCCGCGCCATCGAGCGCTGCTCCGCCGTTGAGCACCACCAGGCGCTCGACGATGGTGACCAGCTCGCGCACGTTGCCGGGCCAGCGCTAGGCGACCAGCAGCCCCAGGGCCTGGTCATCGAGGGCCGGCTGGTGCTTGATCTCGCGGGTGAACCGCTCGAGATAGTGGCGGATGATCAGCGGGATGTCGGCGCGCCGCTCGCGTAGCGGCGGGAGGTGGACCGGGATGACGTTGAGGCGGTAGGAGAGGTCCTCGCGGAAGTGCCCGGCGCGCACCTCGGCGAGCAGGTCGCGGTTGATGGTGGCGTCGATCCTGACGTCGACGCGGATCGGGCACGAGCCGCCGACGCGCTCGAACTCGCGCTCCTCCAGCACGCGCAGCAGCTTGGCCTGGAGCTCGCCCGAGATCTCGCTGATCTCGTCGAGCAGCAGGGTGCCGCCGTCGGCGAGCTCGAAGCGTCCGACGTGCTGCTCGGCGGCCCCGGTGAAGGCCCCCTTCTCGTGGCCGAACAGCTCGCTGGTGAGCAGGGTGGCGGTGAGGGCAGCGCAGTTGATGCGGATGAACGGGCCGGCGGCGCGCGCCGACTGCTCATGCAGGGCACGCGCGACGAGCTCCTTGCCGGTGCCGCTCTCGCCGTGCACCAGGACGGTGGCGTTGGCCTTGGCCGCGCGCGCAACCGTGTCCAGCGCCGCGGCCATCGCCGGGCTGCTACCGAGCAGGGCGCGCGCCTGGTGGCGGTCGCGCACCTCCTGGCGCAGGGTGCGCACCTCGCGCACCAGCGCGTTGCGCTCGTTGAGCCTGATCAGCTGCGCGTCGACCTGCTCGACTCCGAACGGCTTCATCAGGTAGTCGAAGGCGCCCTGGCGCATGCTTTCGACCGCGCTCTCGACTGCGCTCTCGACTGAGGCAAAGGCGGTCATCATCACCACCGGCATGTCGGGCCACTTCTCGCGCGCCTTCAGCAGCAGCTTGAGCCCGCCCATCCCGGGCATGCGGATGGCGCTGATGAGCAGGCCGGCGGGCTCGGCTTCGAGCGCTTTGAGCGCCTTGAGCGCCGGCACGCCATCGCGGGCGGTGCGCACGGCGATGCCGAAGCGCGGCAGGATCTCGGAGAGCAGCTCGCGGTTGAGGATCTCGTCGGCGGCGACCACCGCGCTGGTTATCGGCGTGGACGCTCCGGCAGTGGCGCTGGCGGGCAGCAGATCCCGGTCATTTGCCCTCCACCACCAGCAGCATGATGGTGTCGATGCAGGGCGGGGCGATGTACACCTCGAGCTGGCCCTGGGCATTCGCGGTGCAGGTGCGGCTGGCCTTCTCCATGCCGGTGAGCATGTCGAGGTCGTGCACCCCGTAGGTGCGGTCCGGGAGCATGCCGCGCATGATGAAGGGGGTGGGATGGCGCAGCTGCGGACGCGGCTTCTCGTTCATCAGGTGCGCGTACCAGCTATCGTCGCGCAGCTGCGGCCACACCAGCGCCTGGTGCGGGCTCTGCCGGCCGATCACGCGCAGCGACGAATCAGTATTGGGCACAATGGGCGCCAGCGCGCGATCCTGCCAGTCGATGTGATGGACCACCGCGGCGAAGCCGCGGTAGGCCGGCCACAGCTGCTTCTTGTCGATGTAGACATCCCACCACCAGCCCATGCCGCTGCCGCAGCCGCCGAGCAGGAAGCCCGCCCACAGCTGCTGGCGCAGCAAGAGCCCGTCGCTGTCAATGTCGTTGCCGGGGTTCTTGTCGTTGCTGCCCTGGTAGCCGAGTTCGGTGAAGCAGAAGGGCTTGTTCAGCTCGTTTCCACGCGCCGCATTGTTGACCAGCATGCCCACCCCGTCGCGCGTGCCGCGGCGCAGCAGGCCGACCGGGTCGTTCCACTCCAACACGTAGCTGTGGATCTGCGCGAGGTCGATGGCCGGGATCTTAGCCGCCAGGTCCCAGTCGTCCGCCGCCCAGCTGACGGTGTGCAGCCGATGGTCGATGTCGAGCCCATTGAGCATCTCCGCGGCGCCCTTGATCCACGGCAGGGCGCGCTCGCGCTCGGGCTCAGCCTGATCGACCTCGTTGCACAGCTCCCACGCCGCCACGCAGTCGTCGGCGCCCCAGCGCGCCAGCACGTAGCGCAGCCGGCGCTCGTACTGCTCCGGCGGCTTGGCCACCATGAAGGTTTTGAGCCGCGCATCGTAGTCGGCGCCGTAGGGGAAATAGCGGCCGAACTTGAAGTCGTGGTGGTTGTCGAGCACCACCGTCAGGCGCAGCTGGTTGGCGCGCGCCAGGCTGAGCACGCCGTCGAACAGCCAGGCCTGGTCGAGGCGGTAGTCATCCTTCTTCTCGCCCTCGATGCCTCCGCACCAGCTCGCCATCCAAATGCGCGCATGGTTGCCGCCGTTGGCGTGCAGCGCGCTGAAATAACGTCCGAGCTCGGCCAGGCGATCGGGGGCGGTGGCCCAGCCGATGTTGGGGCCGATGGGGATGAACACGGTGCCGTCGCGGAAGCAGAGCAGGCGGGTGTTGCCGGCGTCCACCCCGAGCGGCCCGAGTGGACCGCGGACGCGCGCCGCCTTGATCGCGAGGTCGCCCTGGGCGACGGTGGTGCCATCGGGAGCCCGCAGCACCCAGTGGTGGGTACCTTCGGTGCGCGCGGTGTGGCGAATGCACAGCCGGCGCTTGCCCTCCGGGGTGAGCTGGGCCCCGCCCGCCGCCGCGCGCGCAGCCTGGGTCAGGCGGTCGGCGGGGTCGGGGGCGGCGCCCGCCGCCAACGGGGTGGACTGGGCAGGGGCCGCCCCGGCGCTGGCGACGAAGGGCTGGTCGAGGTAGGCGGCGCGCAGCCACGGCTTCCTGTTCGGCGAGGTGAAGAGTACGCTCGGGGTGAGCTTGGTGTCCAGGCTCAGCCAGGCGGTCGGCGGGTCGACGATCTCGAAGGTCAGGAGGTCATCGGCGCAGGCATCGGTAAAGAGCGGCTTGAGCTCGGTTCCGGCCAGGCGGACGGCGAGCAGGGCCATGACGGCCAGGCGCAGGGGCAGGCGGAGCGTCGCGGCCACGGTCAGGTACCTCCCGGGATGAGCGAACGATACAGCGCTTCATAGCGGGGAGCCAGCGTCGCCGGCGCCAGGCTGTGCGCCAGCGCCGAGGCCGCCTTGATGCGGCGTTGGCGCAGGACGGGGTTCTCGAGCAGGGCGAGGCAGGCCGCACTGAGCGCCTGCGGGGTGCGGCCTGCCCCCTCCACCGCCCCGCAGGCGATGAGGTCGGCGAGCCCGCCGACCGCGGGGGCGACCACCGGCACCCCCAGACCACCGGCTTCGACTGCAGCGAGCGGCA
>JAYVMM010000205.1:0-3294 GCA_043758975.1 Planctomycetota bacterium
CCGCGCCCGGCGCCAGCCGAGGCGGCGCTGCGCCTGGAGGTCAAAGGCCTGGCGCTCGCGCCGCCCGCTGGCGGCGCCGCGCTCAAGGGCGTCTCCTTCGCGGTGCGCGCGGGCGAGATCGTCGGCATCGCCGGTATCGACGGCAATGGCCAGGAGGCGCTCAGCGCAGCGCTGCTCGGTCTGCTGCCGGTACCGCAGGGGACGCTCACCCTGCCGGGCGGGCGCGCGCGCCTGGGGGTGATCCCCGGCGATCGCCAGGCCCAGGCCCTGGTGCTGGCGATGACGGTGGCCGAGAACGCGCTCCTGCGCGAGTACCGCAGCCCGCCCTATGCCCGCTTTGGCTGGCTGCGCACCGCGGCCTGGCGCGCGCGGGCGGCGGAGCTGATGGCGCGCTTCGATGTGCGCGCGGCGGCGCTGACCCAGGAGGTCGCCACCCTCTCCGGCGGCAACCAGCAAAAGCTGGTGGTGGCGCGCGAGCTCAGCCGGGATCCGCAACTCGTGCTCGCCATCAATCCCACCCGTGGCCTCGACCTCGGCGCCACCGCCTTCGTGCTCGCGCAGCTGGCGGCGGCGCGCGCGCGCGGCGCCGGCGTACTGCTCATCCACAGCGATCTCGATGAACTGCTCGCGCTCGCCGATCGCGTGCTGGTCGCCTACGCCGGGCGCCTGCTGCAAAGCGCCTGGCCGGAGGGCGGACGCGCGGCGATCGGGCGCCTGATGGTTGGCCTGGCGGAGGTCGCATGAGGTGGCTTACGAGCGCCGCGGCTGCCGTCGGCGCGGTGGCGGTTCCGGTGCTCCTGGTGCTGCTCGGGCTGTGGTGGTGCGGCTATGCCCCTGGCGCGGTGCTCGCGCTTGCCGCCCACGGCGCCGTCGGCGGGACGGTACGCACCGCGCTCAGCCTCGAAGAGGCCACCCCGCTGCTGCTCACCGGCCTGGCCGCGGCGGTCGCCTTCCGCGCCGGGGTGCTGAACATCGGAGCCGAGGGCCAGTACCTGATCGGCGGTCTCGCGCTAATTGCGCTCACCACTCGCGGTGTTGCGCTCATCGCCTGGGCGGGCAGCGCCGGCGCGATGATCCTGGCGCTTGCCGCCGCCGCCGCCGCCGGTGCGCTGTGGGCGCTGCCCTGCAGCCTGCTTGAGCAGCGGCGCGGGGTGCCGGCGGTGCTCTCGAGCATCCTGCTCAACTTCATCGCCCTCGCCGCGGTTGGCGCGCTGGTCGAGGGGCCGCTGCACGATCCCGACACCAGTGCACCGCAGAGCGCGCTCATCCCCGAGGCCCTCCACCTCCCGGTGCTGGTCGCCGGCAGCAAGCTCCATCTCGGCGCGCCGCTCGCCCTCGCCCTCGCGCTGGGCGCCTGGCTGGTGCTGAGCCGCAGCGCCTTCGGCTTCGAGCTGCGCGCCAGTGGGCTCAACCCGCTCGGCGCCCGCCTGATGGGCATGCCGGTGGCTGCGCGCCAAGCCCATGCGATGGCGATCAGCGGCGCGCTCGCCGGGCTCGCCGGCGGCATGCAGCTGCTGGGGGTGACCTACTTCATGACCTCCTCCACCGCGAGCTATGGCTACGCCGGAGTGGCGGTGGCGCTGCTCGGTCGCCTGCATCCGCTCGGGGTGGTGCTGGCGGCGCTGTTCTTCGGCATGCTCGACACCGCCGGGCGCAACCTCGAGAAGCACCTCGCCATCCCGCACGATCTCGGCGACCTGCTCAAGGGCCTGATCCTGATCGCGGTGCTGGTGGCAATGGTGCTGCTTGAGCGCGTGCGCCGGCGTGCCGCCGTGGCGCCGACGGCACTGACCGTGCCGGCGTCCGCGGGCGCCGCCGCCGCAGGGGGCGACCATGTGTGACGGCGTGGCTGAGCAGCTTGGGCGTGCGCTGGTGGCCTCGGCGGCGCCGCTGATGCTGGCCGGCTGCGGCGAGCTGGTGGCTGAGCGCGCCGGGGTGATCAATGTCGGCATCGAGGGCCTGATGCTCGCCGGCTGCATCGCCGGCTTCGCGGTGACGGTGGTGAGCGGCAGCTGCTGGCTCGGGCTGGGCGCCGCCATCCTCGCCGGCATCGCTCTCGCCGGCCTCTTCGCCGCCGCCACGGTGTGGCTGCGCGCCGACCAGATCGTCGCCGGCATGGCGCTCAACCTGCTCGCGGTGGGCATCAGCGGCACCCTCTACCAGCTGCTGCAGGACCACCAGCTGATGCACCTCGCCGACGGCGAGGGCTTCGCACGCGGCGATTGGCCAGGTGCCGGCCTGGTGGGCGCCATCCCGCTGATCGGCCCGCTGCTCTCTGAACAATACGGGCTGGCCTACGCCGCGCTCGCGCTGTGCGCGCTGGTGCGCTGGGCGCTGCTTGGGACGCGCGCCGGCCTGGTGGTGCGCGCGCTCGGCGAGGCGCCGCAGGCGTGCGCTGCCGCCGGCTTCTCGGTGCGCACCTGGCGCAGCGGATGCGTGCTCTTCGCCGGCGGCTGCGCCGGCGCCGCCGGCGCCTACCTCAGCATCATGCGCACCCACACCTTCGTCCCACTGATGACCGGCGGCAAAGGCTTCCTGGTCCTGGCGCTGGTGATCTTCGGACGCTGGCGCATCGCCGGCCTGGTCGCCGGCTGCCTGTGCTTCGGCGCCCTCGATGGCTTGCAGGAAGGGCTGCAGGGCGGCGGGTTCGGTCGCTTGGTGCCCTATCAGGCGCTGCAGGCGCTGCCCTACCTGGTCGCACTCCTCGCCCTCGCCCTGCGTGGGCGCGCGGCGGAGGCGCCGCCGCAGCTCGGGCGGGCTTGGCCAGAGCGCGCGTGAGCGTGTCCGAGGGCTGCGCAGGGCCTGGCCTGGAGCCGCCTCGCGCGCGATAATCCTTTGCTTTCCAGGGATTTCCGGCGAAGATCATGCGCCCTCCAGCGAGCATCCATGAGTGAAGAACCCGTTGCCGTACCCCCCCCCAGCACGGGTGGGGGTTTTGCCGCCTTTGGCCTGCGCAGTGAGTTGATGCGCGCCATCCTCGAGGCTGGCTTTACCGTTCCCAGCCCGATCCAGGCGCTCGCCATCCCCGCCGTACTGAGCGGACGCGATCTCATCGCCCAGGCCCAGACCGGCACAGGCAAGACCGCAGCCTTCGGCCTGCCGGCGATGAACCGCATCGCCTCGGGTGGCGGCGTCGGCATCGAGATCCTGGTCATCACCCCGACCCGCGAGCTGGCGGCGCAGGTCAGCGAAGAGCTCTACCGCCTCGGACGCCATGCCGGGGCGCGCACGGTGGCAGTCTACGGCGGCCAGTCCTCGCGCCGGCAGGTCGAGATGATCGAGCGCGGCGCCAAC